>DCFP01000081.1:43230-50162 GCA_002319925.1 Holophagaceae bacterium UBA1801
GCCTTGTCGAAGCTGGCCTTGAAGAGGAATGGGATCCCGCGGCTTTCCGCCAGGTCCATGAGCCGGGAAGCCAGGAAATGCGTGTGCTCCCGGGACTCGATGACACAGGGACCAGCGATGAGGAAAAAGCTCTGGTCCGTGAAGGGTCGTTTGAAATCCATCGGAGTCCTCTATGCGAATAGTAGTTTAGCCCCTGCGCCAAGGAGCGGTTCCCAGGGGAGGACTTAAAAGCTTTTCCAGAATGTAACCAAAATCATACTCGATAGAGTATATTTGTATCCCAATGCAATTTCCTGGCCCCTGGATGAAAGATCATGACCAAGCCCCTGATGAACGATGACCTCAACCGCCGCTTGGTGGTGTTGTTGCAGCTGGAAGGCCGCATCAGCCACGCGGAACTGGCCGAACGCTTGGGCGTGAGTCGACCCACCGTCATCGACCGCGTGAAGCGCCTGGAAGCCGAAGGCATCATCCAGGGCTACAGTGCGCGGGTGAGCCCTGCTTCGGTTCAGAAGCCCAACGTCTGCTTCGTGGCCGTCCGGCACCGCACGGGGGATGACGATGCCCTGGAACGGGATTTCCTCAAGGCCCTCCAGGACGAGCCTGACATTCTGGAAGCCTACACTGTGGCGGGCGAGGACTGCCTCCTCCTCAAGATCGTGGCGGACACACCCACGGGCGTCCATGACCGCCTCAAGCGGATCCGCAGCCTCGCCGACCAGGTCACGACCCGCACCACCTTCGTGCTGCGCACCCACTTCGTGAAACCCGGACCCAGCCCCTTCCCCTTCGAACTGCAACCACAGAAGCGCAAGAGCTGAAAAGCAGGGGTCAGTGGCCGGTGATTGGTTAAATCAGATCGCGGCCAAAGGCCGCGGACAATATCAACTGACCACTGACCACCGGCCACTGATCACTCATCAGGTGCCAGGGGGAAGGCCAGCTTGAAGCGGGAGCCGCGTCCCAGCTGGCTTTCCAGATCGACCTTCCCGTGCATGCTCTCCACGAGCCTGCGCACGATGGAAAGGCCCAGGCCCGTGGAACTCTCGCCGCCCGTGGGGCGGGCGCTGAGTTTGGAGAAACGGCCGAAGGCCTTGAGGCGGTCCTCCTCGTTGAAACCCGGACCTTCATCCTGGACGACCACCATGCCATTGGTCTCGTCCTGGGAAAGGCTGAGGGTCACCGTGTGCACGGGGGGTCCCGGCGGCATGAACTTGAGGGCGTTGCTCACCAGGTTGTCCAGCACTTCCTGGATGTATTCCCGGTCGGCCCAGACCAGCACGTCGATGCCGCCGAAATCCAGGGCAATGGCCTGGCCTTTGGAATCGGCCCGCTCCTTGTACTTGGCCTGCACCTGCATGAGCGCCTCGCCCAGGCTCACCTCGCCGAACTTGAGATTGAACTTGCCGGACTCGATGGCGGTGACATCCAGGAGCTTCTGGATCAGCTTGGTCGTCCGCTGTGCCTCGCTGGAGATGCGCTTGCCCATTTCGACGACTTCCTCGGAGGAGAGGTCGCCGGACATCAGCAGCTCGCCCACGAGACCAATGCTGTTGAGCGGATTCTTGAGATCGTGGGAGGCGATGCCCAGGAACTGGTTCTTCTCATCGTTCAGCACCACCAGTCTCTGGTTGAGTTTTTCCATCTCCTCCTCGGCCTGCGCCCGCTCTGCCATGCGCCCCAGCTGCTCGCCCACACCGGCCATTGAATTGAGCATGGTCTCGTCGGGATCCGGCGCTGGCGGCGAGAAGAACTCCAGCACGCAGACCAGCTCATCGTTCTTGAACACCGGAATGGCATAGCCCATGACGAGCCCCACGCCCAGAGCCCTGCGGAAGAAATTCGTGGATCGGGGATCCTCCGTGTAGCGGGACCAGACCACCCAGCGGCTGGACCAGGCCTTGCCGGGCAGGCCCTTGCCCATGGCGAGGGGTTTCGTCTCGCCAGCCCGCAGGAAGGCTTCGTAGTCGTGGGGGCTTTCCAGATGCCAAATGTTGGCAGGTTGTAAGTAGGGCGCACCTTCATCCGGATTAACAAAATGGAAAGCATGAGCCACGGGCCAACCGGTATAGCTGCTGATGATGTCTAAGGCGCTCTGGATGGCTTCTTCGACGCTGCGGGCGGTGCCCGCTGCCGCCGTCACATCCTGCAGCATCTGGAACATGGCCAGTGTCCGGCGGAGGGTGTCCTCCACCCGCTGGCGCTCCTCCATCTGCTTGCTCAACTCCAGCTGCATTTCGGCTTCGAATGCCTTTTTCGCCTTGAGCACCTGGAAACGGTAATAAACGAGCACGGCCACGACCACACCGGCCACGACCACGCCAAGCAGGGAAAGGGAAAGAATGGATAGGCCGGATGCACCCACAGGACACCAACCTATGCATCGCCCCATTCGTGATGATTCATGAGGTTTGGAGTAGCAGTTCAGAAATCTGACGAAGCGGCAATATTTCAGGATTGGAGCAAAACCCTGTGGTCACTCACGGAATAATGGGGCCAAGGGGTTTCCCGTGAAGGCCTGGTTCGCCTATCTGATCGTCGCCATCGTGTGGGGCTCGACCTACTTCGCCATCGCCCTGGGGATCACCTCCTTCCAGACCTTCGGCATGGTGGCTTCCCGTTACCTGGCCGGAGGCGCTGTTGCCCTGCTTCTCAGCCGCATCAGCGGCGAGGCTTGGCCCTTGAAGCGCGATCTTCCCCATCTGATGCTTCAGGGATTTCTGCTCCTCACCCTTTCCAACGCCCTGGTGACCTGGGCCGAGGGCACCGTCAGCAGTGGCGTGACTGCCGTTCTGTGTTCCACCACACCTTTGTTCTATGCGGTGATGGGCAAGGAGAGACTGGGATTCCGCGCCTGGTTGGGATTGTTCCTGGGTCTGAGCGGAGTGGCCGTTCTCATCCTGTCCCGCTCCGGAGCTCAGAAGCTGCACGTCTCCGGCGTAGTGGCCATCCTGGCAGCGGTATTCCTCTGGGCCTTCGGCACCCTCCACGGCCGGCACCACGTGAAGGGTCACGGGCTGCTGGGACAGGTGGGAGTTCAGATGCTCACGGGTGGATTCCTGGCCCTGTGTCTGGTGCCCTTCACGGGCGGGTTCCTGCACGCACCCCTCACGTGGAAGGCTGGCCTCGCAGTGGGTTACCTGGCAGTCTTCGGATCCCTCGTGGCCTATAGTGCCTTCATCTATCTCTCCAAGACCTGGCCCCCCACAAAAATGAGCACGTACGTCTACATCAATCCCGTGGTGGCCGTGGTGCTCGGCTGCGTCTTCATCGGCGAGCCCTTCAATCCAGCCATGGCCCTGGGGATGGTGGTGATTCTCGCCGGGGTCGCCCTCCTGCAGACGGCCAAACAAGCGAACCCTGCCGAAGCAGAAGCCTGTCCCTGCGGAACGGAGTAGTCGACGCTTCGATCGGTCCTTCGGCCGCTATGCTGATTCCATGGACGCTCCGCTCCTTCTCGCCCTAGCCCGAGCCAAACAGCGCGCGGGCTGCCTGGCTGTGGAGGGAGTCCTGGTGGGCCGCCACTTCCTCGCCCTCTCCTGGGTTCCCGACCGGCGGGAAGCCTTTCCCAACCATGGCTGGATGTGGGTCTTCCTGCTGGCCCCCGCGCCTGAGCTCTGGCTACTGCACGACAAGGACGAGGCCTTCAAGCTCCTCAAGGCCCAGGCGCAGAGCGATCAGACCCGGCGTTGGGGCCTCGAACTCAAAGGGGCTCGCCTCGAAGCCGTGGAAGGCGATCCCCGGGAACGCTGGCTGGGCCTGCGTTTTCAGCGCAGAGCGCTCACGGGCCGCATGGAACAGACCCGGCTCTCGTTCCAGGCCATCCCAGGTCGCGGCGGGTTGAGACTGGATGGCACCGACCCGCTCACGCAAGTGCGCCTGGGTCTGGGACAGCCCTTCCCGGCCGCACCATCCTTCGATTCGCTGGAGGAGCCGCCTTCTCTCAAGCGATGGCGGGAGACCTGGTCTGATCGTCTGGAAGCGGCGCTCCAGGGTGAGGTCTTTGAGATCCTGCCCGGCGACGGACGATTGCTGGACCGGCATCACGCATGGTCCCTGGCCCGGGCCCAGCGCCTCCTGGTGGATCAGCGCCGGGCCGGCTTCGAAAAAAAGATCCGAAGTGAACGGGCTCGGCTGGAACGCTACGGCGAGGCCCTCGCCAAGGATAAAACCCGTCACCAGGCCTCTTTGCTCCTTCGGGAAAGGGCTGGGCGAATATCCGCCGAGCTTTATCTACTGAAAGGGAAAAGCGGAAGGATCCAGTTCCTGGATGGGTCCACCTTGGATCTCCCTGAAGGCTGGCTCGCCGAGGAAGTGGCCCAGCGCTGGTTCTCGGCAGCCAAGCGCGCGGAGCGGGGGTTGGAGCGCGTGGCGGAATTGGAGGCGGACCGGCTGCGGCAGCTTCAGGAATTGGACAAGACCGCGGCTGACGGGATTGCGCCCGAGGTGGCGAACATTCAGAAGAAAAAAGCACCGCCGGTGCCGAAGGGGAAGAAGGGCATGGAAAGGGATGACAGACGCAAGGACGGCAAGGGACGGGCTTTCCGGAGCGTGATGGTGGAGGGCTTCGAAGTGCTCATCGGCAAGGGCGACGAGGACAACGACGCGCTGACATTCAAGGTGGGCAATCCACTGGACTACTGGCTGCACGTCGCCAGCGTTCCCGGCAGCCACGTCCTCATCCGCAATCCCGACAAGGTGAGCGAGCCCCCGCGGGAGGTCATCGAACGCGCTGCCCAGCTGGCAGCCTTCTTCTCCAAAGCCCGCGATGGCGGCAAAGTGGAAGTCCACTACTGCCGCATCGCCGATGTCAGCAAACCCAGGGGGTTTCCCCCGGGCAAGGTACTATTGAAGGCATACAAGAGCGTGCGGGTGTACCCGAAGGAGTGAGAGGCCTTCACTTCGCCATTTACATAGCTCGTGCTTGGCCCATAAATCGAACGCTTAGGTAATCAGCGAAGTTGTACTGCTCTAAATAAATTAATGACGTAAAACCTAGCGAAATTCCTTGGAAATCTCTTCAATCACTTTTCTCGCAGCGGTATGGCAATCGTCCTCGACTATCCCAATCCCGTTTATGTGTTCACTGGTCCTGAACGCCGCCATCATATTTCCCTCTTTATCAACCACCCGCCCATCAACCACAAGGCGCACATCGGAACTGGAACCACCAAGGCGGGACTTGATGATCAGCTGGACGATACCCATGTATAGGGTGTACTCGGAATCCTGTTTTGCGATCCCGGCCAGTGCTTCCGGCAGGTAATCACTGATCCCGGCATTTCTCTCGTCCACCAGATACCGCACTTCTCCGATGGTAAAACCGGACCGTTTATTGTACGCGGGGTTAAACCAGACTTTTTCCAGGGCATGACCCCTCTTCATGCCACCTGCAATGGCTGCCTGCAAAGGTTCCGTCAACACAGTAGGTGCCGGGGGTTCGGGTTCATTGAGTTTTGGTGCAGATTCAGTGGATTGCTGGGAAGACACCACTGTTTTTTGGGAGGATGGGGCTTCCACAATGACTTTCGATGGATTTTCTTTCGAGGGTTTACCGGCTATCACCGCGGTCGATTTGGATTTTGGCGTTGCAACGATGATTGACGAGAGTTTGGTCACGCCTCCCATGCCAAAAAGCTCGCTCTTGATATCACCGGCGATTTGCCTTACAGCCAACCACTCGTTGTCTCTTTTGTTGCCTCCTATCGACGGATTGGCCAATGTGTCAAATGCTGCAACGATTGCACCGCTACTATCAACTACCCGGCCTTCCACTTCGACGCGAGCAGAGGAGTCACCACCGGGACTCGTGGTCATACGGTCTTGAACCACCGTGATACTCAAAACATATGGGGAATCAGCCTGAACGAGAGATTTCAGCTCGAAGGGAAAGCGTTCCAACGCACCATCTGCATCGTTAACGGATTGATTGTCTATATGTCCAATAGTGCATCCCTTGGAACCATCGAATCCTGGGGCCTTCCATACCAAGCTCAGCCTTGAACCCTTTTTCAAGACTTTGACAATCTGTGGAGGGATGGTTTTAAAATCCCCCGCCATGGCTGGCACCGAAGGAATGACCATGAGCGAGATCGCGATCAATGATGCTTGGATCTTCATTTTTCCCTCGAGGGTTGGGATAGACAAAAAACGAGCCAGAAGGCCTGTGTCCAGAGTGAATCCCTGGCACGTGAAAATGATTCTAACCGGATGAATGTTCCCAAGCCGAATCCAGACTGATGTATCCTTCCAGCAGTTTCATTTTCGCGTGATCCATGAAGCACAAGGCCCATCGAATCATTCGGATCGGGATCCCCAGCGGGGATCACTACGCCATGGGACCCGGCAAGGCGGATCTGCTGGAAGCCATCATGGAAACGGGCTCCATTTCCGCCGCAGGACGGAAGCTGAGCATGAGCTACCGCAGAGCCTGGCTGCTGGTGGACGAGATGAACAAGTGCTTCCGAGGGCCCCTCGTGCATGCGCGGCTGGGAGGCGCTCATGGCGGCGGAGCCGACGTCACGGAGCTGGGAAAAGAAGCCCTGCAGAAGTACCGGGAGCTTCAGGTGCTCGCCTGGGAAGCGGTGAAGCAACCCTACAAGCACTACGTTCATCTCCTGGGAGATCCCCTGGAATGAATAGAGCCGCTTGACGCGGCTCTATTCATTTGCGCATGAAATCGAACTACATGCCCAAGTAGGCTTTGCGAACCATGTCATTGGCCTTGAGGGCGTCGCCAGTGTCCGTGAGGACGATGTTGCCGGTCTGGAGAACGTAGCCACGGTGGGCGATCGACAGGGCCATCAAGGCGTTCTGTTCCACCAGGAGAATCGTGGTTCCCCGGGCGTTCAGCTCCTTGATGATCTCGAAGATCTGGTCCACGAGCACGGGCGCCAGGCCCATGGAGGGCTCGTCCATGAGCAGGATCTTGG
>DCFP01000081.1:50454-50804 GCA_002319925.1 Holophagaceae bacterium UBA1801
CATCTGCTGCTCACCGCCGGAAAGGGTGCCACCCATCTGCTGCGCGCGTTCCTTGAGCCTCGGGAAGAGGCTGAAGGACTGCTCGATGCCCCGCTCGATCTCGGCCTTGTCCTTGACGATGAAGGCGCCCATCTCGAGGTTCTCGAGCACCGTCAGGGCCGGGAAGATGCCCCGGCCTTCGGGCACGAGCCCGATGCCCGCGATGTGCACGTGGTGGGGCGCCATGTGGGAGATGTCGTTCCCTTCCAGCAGCACACGGCCTCTGCGGGGGTGCAGTAGGCCTGAGATGGAGCGCAGGGTCGTAGTCTTCCCCGCGCCGTTGGCGCCGATCAGGGCCACGATCTCGCCCT
>DCFP01000016.1 GCA_002319925.1 Holophagaceae bacterium UBA1801
GCCCGGCCGTGGGCGGCCTGGGTGTTGCCGGTGTCGAAGTAGTAGTAGGCGAACACCGAGCAGCCCACGGGGCTGACGAGAACGGTGTCGTCCTGGATGCCGAGTTCCTCGATGGCATCGGCCAGGTACTTGTGGGCGAGCCCGTGGCCGCAGCCGGCGCAATAGTGGGTGGACTGGCCCTTCAGGCCCTCGCCATGGGAGTGTCGTTCGAACTTGTCATAGAAGACGGACATGGGGGCCTCCTTACTTCTTGCCGCAGATGGATTTCACATGGTCAACGATCTCGGTCTGCTGGGGCAGCATGCCGCCCGATCGGCGCACGTGGGTAATGGGGGGCAGCTTCTCCACGCCAGCCAGACTCAGTGCGAGCCTCAGCTCGTTCTCGATCTGGCCGCCCTCGTTGGCCTCGACCATAACGAGCTTCTGGATCTTGGGCAGGAGCTTCTTGAGCTGATCCGCCGGGAAAGGCCACATGGTGATGGGGCGGAAGAGGCCAGCTTTGGTGCCTTGATCGCGCAGGCCCTTCACAGCGCCCTTGGCGGCGCGGGCCGGGGTGTTGCAGGCCACCAGCAGGACGTCGGCGTCCTCGGTCATGTAGGATTCGGCGCGGGCTTCCACCTTCATGGACTGGTACTTGGCTTCCAGGTGCTGGTTGAACTTCTCGAGGTCCGCTTCCTGAAGCTGGATGGAGGAGATGAGGTTGCCGCGATGGTTCAAGTCACCGTAGACGGCCCAGGCGGGAATGCCGGGCTTCACCATGTAATCGGGGAGCTGCACCTTGCCGGTCATCTGGCCCAGGTAGCCGTCCGCCATGACGATGACGGGATTGCGGTACTTGAAGGTCAGTTCGAAGGCCAGGATGGCGCAGTCCAGCATTTCCTGGGGGGTGCTGGGCATGAGGGTGATGCAGTGGCTGTGGCCGTGGCCGAGGCCGCGGCAGGCCAGCTTCACGTCGGACTGCTCGGGGGCGATGTTGCCCAGGCCAGGCCCGCCGCGCATGACGTTCACGAAAACGCCGGGCACCTCGGCGCCCACCATATAGGAGATGCCTTCCAGCATCAAGGAGAAGCCGGGGCCGGAGGTGAAGGTCATGTTGGCGATGCCGGCGCCGCCGGTGCCATACATGTGGTTGACGGTCGCGACTTCGGAGACCGCCTGGAGGAAGACGCCGTCCATCTTCGGCAGGAGCTTGGACATCAGCTCGGCGCCCTCGGTGGAGGGGGTGATGGGGTAGCCATAGAAGTGGCGGCACCCGGCGAGCATGGCGCCCACGGCGGCGGCGTAGTTGCCCTTGATGACCAGGGGCTGGGTCTTGGGCAGGGGCACCTTCTCGGCCGGAATATCCTTGGGCTCGGGGGCCTTGTTCTGCTTGGAGCCGAAGAGCTTGGCGGGATCCTGCAGCTCGTACTTTTCGCCCTGCTGCATGGCGCGGAGGCCGTATGGCTCAGGGCAAGCGTCGATGCAGAGGCCGCAGCCCGTGCACTTCTCGAGATCCAGGATGATCGGCACGATGCCGGTCTTGGGATTGATCTCGTCGTCGAAACGGATGCAGCCCTTCACGCACACGTCTACGCAACGGCCGCAGCCCTTGCAGTATTCGGGTACCAGGAACGGCTTTGGTTTCTCTTTCAGGCTTGGCATGTGCGCTCTCCTTCGGTTCCTAAGGGGCTTCAAATGGGCGAAATTACTTGAAATTCTTACTTCGGCCGGGGGAAGTATTGATTCCGCTCCGTGTGTATCGGGTCACAACCCTGGTGGATGGAATCACAAGGACAGGATCTCCACCGCTTCGGGTATTTTAGAGTGCGTTTCAAAATTCCCCCGAGCCGCGACGGTGGTCAGCCACGTGAACCAGCTAGGAAGGGCCTGCAGGCCGTATCGGGACATACGGACAAGGGCCCTGACAACGCTGGGCGCGTGGCTGGCCGCCGTCCCGAAGGGCTGGGGCGGCAGGAACGCCAGCTCTGGCAGGCAGTGCCTGCCAGGAGTGCAGCCCAGTGGGCTGCACGATAGCTGCCGCTCTTGACTGTGTTAGGCGCCTTGTCCATAGTCCCGCTATGGCCTTCGGCGCCTTCCTTGTCAAGCTAGCCTGGCGCTCCCAGCGCGACCCGTGCGAATTTTGAAACACACTCTAAACCAGACCATTCCGGAGGAGTCTTGATCCGAGGCATTGGCACCGACATCTGTCCCGCCGCTCGCTGGGCGCATATGATTGAACGGTTCGGCGAGCGGTCCATCCGGCGGATCCTCTGCACCGAAGAAGCCGATTACCTGTTGAAGGGCAACCGGCAGCGGCTCCCCGAACGGATGGCGGGCCGGTGGGCCATGCGGGAAGCCTTCGGAAAAGCCCTCGGCGTGGGGCTGGACGGCTGGTCCTGGAAGGAACTACGCTTCATGGATGGCCGTCTGTGGGCCGAGGGGGACTTAGTCTTGAAATTGCAGGAAAAAGGCATCGACCGGATGCACGGCAGCGTGAGCCACGATTCCGGCCTAGCTTTTGCCGTCGTCATCCTCGAAGAAAGTTCAACTCTCCACGATTAATGCTCCACCGGTCCTGGCCGATGGCGGAAGTAGGACAACGAGCATGGCCCTCCCGGTCACCACCCAACAAATGAACCTCCCGGACTTCCTGGCGATGAGAGATTTCATCTACGCCAGGACGGGCATCTACTTCTCAGAATCCAAACAGTACTTCCTGGAGAATCGGCTCGCCCGGCGGCTGGCCGAAGTGAACATCAAGACATACAAGGGCTACCTGGACATGCTGCAGGGACCCACGGGCAGGGAAGAGCTGAAGCAGTTGTTCATCGAGATCACTACCAACGAGACCAGCTTCTGGCGGAATCCCCCTCAGATCGAGGCCTTCCAGCGCATCGTGCTCCCCGAGGCCATCGCCCTGGCCAAGGCCAAGGGCTCCAACAAGCTGAGAATCTGGTCCGCCGCCTGTTCCTCCGGCGAGGAACCCTACACCATCGC
>DCFP01000102.1:0-469 GCA_002319925.1 Holophagaceae bacterium UBA1801
GGAACCTGCCGCATGTGCGTGGTGGAAGTCGAAGGCTTCCGCGGCCTGATTCCCTCCTGCTCCTACCCCGTCGCCGAGGGGATGAAGATCCGGACCAGCACGCCCGAGATCCTCAGCACCCGGAAGACGCTCATCGAACTGCTGCTCAGCAACCATCCGGACGACTGCCTTTACTGCGCCCGAAACGGGAATTGCGACCTGGCGAAGCTCGCCTCGGACAACGGCGTCCGCGGCCGCATCTACCAGGGCGAGCGGAACCTCCGTCCCAAGGACATCTCCAGCCCGTCCATCATTCGGGATCCGGAGAAGTGCATCCTCTGCGGCAAGTGCGTGCGCATGTGCGAAGAAGTCCAGGGCGTCTCCGCCATCGAGTTTGTCAACCGCGGCTCCAAGGCCTACGTGGGCACTGCCTTCAACCAGGGCATCAACGTCTCGAGCTGCATAAACTGCGGCCAGTGCATCCTGGTCT
>DCFP01000102.1:715-1637 GCA_002319925.1 Holophagaceae bacterium UBA1801
GCGGCCAGTGCATCCTGGTCTGCCCCACCGCCGCCCTCTCCGAACACAAGTACGTGGATGAGGTCCTGCAGGCCCTGGCCGATCCCAGCAAGACGGTGGTCGTCCAGCACGCTCCGGCGGTCTCCGTCTCCATCGCCGAGGAATTCGGGTTCAAGCCCGGCACGGACTTCGATGGCAAGATGGTCGCGGCCCTGCGCCGCGTGGGATTCGACCGCGTCTTCGACACCTCTTTCGCCGCCGACCTCACCATCATGGAAGAGGGTTCGGAGCTGGTGGACCGCGTGAAGAACGGCGGGCAGCTGCCGATGTTCACGAGCTGCTCCCCCGGCTGGATCAAGTTCGTGGAAGAGTTCTATCCCGAATTCATGCCCAACCTGTCCACCTGCAAGAGCCCCCAGCAGATGATGGGCGCCGTCATCAAGACCTTCTTCGCCCAGCGCGAGAACATCGATCCCAAGGACATCGTCAGCGTCTCGATCATGCCTTGCACGGCGAAGAAGTTCGAATGCGGCCGCCCGGAAATGGGACGCAGCTACGCGTCGGACGTGGACTACGTGCTGACGACCCGCGAACTGGCGGAGCTCTTCCGCATGGTGGGCGTGGATCCAGCAGCCATCGAGCCCGAGCCGCCCGACACCCCCTTCGGCGAGCGCTCCAGCGCCGGCAAGCTATTCGGCGCCTCCGGCGGCGTGATGGAAGCCGCGGTCCGCAGCGCCTACTACCTGCTAACCGGCGATGAGATGAAGGACTACAAGATCCAGGACCTTCGCGGCATGAAGGGCTCCAAGGAGATCCGCGTCAAGATCGGCGATCTCGAAGTAGGCGCGGCCGTGGTCTCCAGCCTCGGCCAGGCCCGGAAGCTCATGGACGAGATCAAGGCTGGACGCAAGGACATCCACTTCATCGAGGTGATGACCTGCCC
>DCFP01000102.1:1906-16091 GCA_002319925.1 Holophagaceae bacterium UBA1801
GGCGGCTGCATCAACGGCGGCGGCCAGCCCATCGGCGCCGATCTCGACTCGATCAAGGCGCGCATGAACGCCCTCTACCAGATTGACCGGGACGACCGGTTGCGGGTCAGCCACAAGAACGAGTGGGTGAGTCGGCTGTATACTGAATTCCTCGGCAAACCTCTTGGCCACAAGAGCCACGAGCTGCTCCACACCCACTACCAGAAGCGCGAAGTCCTGCTTTGATGACACTCGAGGCGATGCCATGACCATGTCCAAGAAGATTCTTGTCGTCGATGACGACATCGACCAGCTGGATCACGTTTCGCTGATCCTCAAGGCTGACGGCTATGAAGTGATCCGGGCCCAAGGGCAGATGGAGGGCGAAGAGGCGCTCCTGTCGACCATCCCTGATATGGCGATCCTTGACCTGATGATGGAGAACATGGACTCCGGGTTCGTGCTCTGCCATCAGATCAAGAAACTCTATCCAGGTACTCCGGTGATCTTGTTGACCGCCGTCAAGTCCGCCACGGGCGTGGATTTCTCGCCCAAGACCAGCGGCGCGGCGAACTGGATCAATGCCGACATCCTGCTCGACAAGCCTGTTCGTCCCGAACAGCTTCGGAACGAAATCAAGCGCCTCCTGGCGTAATACAACCTACACTCACCGCTGCGGGGGAGGATCTTTCGCAGCGGTGAAGCGCGAATCGTCTTCATCCCCTTCATCCTTGTTTACACTTCTTTTGCTTCTCCCGTTGTGCAAGCGGTAACTCAAGCGGAAAGAGGTATCAACAGGGATGAATGGGACAAAAGTAGAAGCAAGAAACTGAACATCCCGGTTTCCCGGGATCGTCCCGTAGGCCACCGATGAGCGAATCCAGGGATTCCTCCCCTGAAGCGGCGCCCGCTAGCACGGCGCCAGAAAACCTCTGTTTCGTCAAAGAGGTCAAGAACCGCTGCAGGATCTGCTTCACCTGCGTGCGCGAATGCCCGGCCAAGGCCATCCGGATCTCCAAGAGCCAGGCGATCGTGGTGCCTGAGCGATGCATCGGGTGCGGCAATTGCCTGAAGGTCTGCAGCCAGCAAGCGAAGAAGATGGTTTCTTCCATCGAGGAAGTGGAAGCCCTGCTGCACCACGGAATGACCGTGGCGGCCTGCGTGGCCCCCAGCTTCCCCGTGGAGTTCCAGGCCGAGTTCGACTACCGGGTCCTGGTTGGCCAGATCAGGGCCTTGGGTTTTCAGTACGTCACCGAGGTGGCCTTCGGCGCTGATCTCGTCGCTGACCGCTACCGGAAGGCTCTCGCACGCTGTGATGGCCAGCAGCACATCGCGACCACGTGTCCCGTCATCGTGGGTTACGTGGAGCGCTATCAACCGGACCTGGTTCCATTTCTCTCCCCGATCGTGTCACCGATGGTGGCCATGGCGCGGGTGCTGCGGGCCATGCACGGCCAGGATTTGAAGGTCGTCTTCATCGGGCCATGCATCGCCAAGAAGGCGGAAACCAAGGATCCCAGCGTGGAAGGCGGTCCGGACGCCGTCATCACCTTCCAGGAATTGCGGGAGCTGTTCCAACGCTATGGCATCAACCCGCACAACGTCGAGCCCACCAGCGACTTTGATCCGCCGCAGCCGAGCCTGGGCTCGTTGTTTCCCATCAGCCACGGCCTGCTGAAGGCCGCCGAGATCCGGGAGGACATCCTCACGAACGATGTGGTTGCCACCGACGGCCTCCACAACTTCATGAACGCACTGAATGAATTCGCCGCAGGCGGGATGGAAGCGAAGCTGGTGGAGCTGCTCTCCTGCAACGGCTGCATCGCAGGCCCTGGCCTGACCAGCAAAGAAAATCAGTTCCAGCGCCGGGCCCGAGTCAGCGCCTACACGCGCAACCGCGAGAAGGGTCTGGATGCGGAGCGGTGGCGCAGGACGATCGACCAGTTCGCGGACCTGGACCTTACGCGGACATATCGCTCCATGGACCAGCGGATCGCCGGGATCGATGAGAAGGAAATCCTAGAGATCATGGAGCGCATGGGCAAGCATTCCGCGGAGGACGAACTCAACTGCGGCGCCTGCGGCTACCCATCGTGCCGCGATCACGCGGTGGCCACCTACAAGGGGCTGGCCGAAAGCGAGATGTGCCTGCCCTACGTCATCAACGATCACCTCAAGACGATCCTGGAACTCTCCGATCTCAACGAGCGCCTGGCCACGACCCAGGAGACCTTGATGCACTCCGAACGGCTGGCCAGCATGGGCCAGCTGGCGGCGGGCGTGGCCCACGAGATCAACAATCCCCTCGGCGTGGTGATCATGTACACCAATCTGCTGCTGGAGGAATGCGCCAAGGATGCCGAATTCAAGGGTGACCTGCAGATGATCGCGGAGCAGGCCAACCGCTGTAAACGGATCGTCGCGGGCCTCCTGGACTTCGCGCGGCAGAACAAGGTCGCCCACCAGGCGATCAATGTGCGCGAAATGGTGACGTCGGCCCTGTCGAACGTGCCACGCCCAGCGGACATCACCCTCGAAATGATCCACGAGGAATCGGATCCGGTGGCCGAGCTGGACCGCGACCAGATGATCCAGGTGATCCTCAACCTGGCTGGCAACGCGTACGACGCCATGCCCGATGGCGGCCACCTCACGGTGCGCACCAAGGAAGCGGGAGATTGGATCATCATCGAGGTGCAGGACACGGGCACCGGCATCCCCCGCGAGAACATGAAGAAGCTCTTCGAACCCTTCTTCACCACGAAGATGATGGGGAAGGGCACAGGCCTCGGCCTGCCGGTGGTCTACGGCATCGTTAAGCTGCACCGGGGTGAGATCACCGTCGAATCCAATGCGGATCCCAGCCAGGGACCCACAGGCAGCACTTTCCGGGTGAAGCTGCCCCGGGAGGCCCAGTCCCATGCCGCGAGAGGTGCCGTATGAACGAAACCCTGCATCTGCTGGTGGTGGACGACGAACTCGGCATGCGGGTTTCCGTGGAGCGGGCGCTCCGCCACTACTCCACCCACTTGCCGGAGATCCAGCACGACGTCGACTTCCGCGTGAGCCAGGCGGAGTCCGGTGAAGCCGCATTAGCCCTGATTGAGACGGATGTGCCCGATATCATCCTGCTCGACTACAAGCTGCCCGGCATCTCGGGCCTGGATGTATTGCAAACGCTGAAGGAACGGAAGCTGGATGTGCTCGTGGTGATGATCACCGCTTACGCTTCCCTGGAAACCGCGGTGCAGGCCACCAAGACCGGCGCTTTCGACTTCCTGGCCAAGCCCTTCACGCCGGAGGAGCTGCGCGCAACGGTGCACAAGACCACCAAGCACTGCATTGTCCAGCGCCAGGCCGCCAAGCTGGCCGAGGAGCGCCGGCAGATCCGTTTCGAATTCCTTTCAGTCCTGGCCCATGAATTGAAGTCCCCCCTGGCGGCGGTGGAAGGGAACCTCTTCATCCTGCGCGATCACCTCGTCGGCGATACCATCGGGGCCTACGACCACCTCGTGAACCGCTCCCTGATCCGGCTGGAGGGCATGAAGAAACTAATCTTCGATCTGCTGGATCTCACGCGCATCGAATCCGGGCAGAAGAAGCGCTCCCTGGCCGCGGTGGATGTCTGCGCCATCGCCCGACAGTCCATCGAGACCCACGGAGCTCTGGCGGCCGAAAAGCATGTGACCGTCTTCTTCGACGGCGATCAGGCGGCTCAGCTCAACGCGGATGCCGGCGAAATCGAGATCATCTTCAACAACCTGGTCTCCAACGCCGTCAAGTACAACAAGGACGGCGGTTCCGTTGCCATATCCGTCCGGGACCAAGGCCAGGTGATCGTCATCGCGGTCAAGGACACTGGCATTGGCATGGCCCCGGAGGAAGTCGCCCGCCTGTTCGGTGAATTCACCCGCATCAAGAACGCCAAGACCATGAATATCCTGGGCAGTGGCCTCGGTCTTTCCATCCTGAAGCGGCTTTCCCACCTCTATGGCGGCCAGGTGCAGGTGGAGAGCGTGCCGGACGAGGGGAGCACCTTTACCGTGACCCTGCACAAGGAACCGTCCCTGGCAGCCACCGGGAACGAATCAGCCCCCATCCAGGTCTAGGCGCTACCGAGTTTCGCGGACTCCCAAACCAGCGCTCCGAATCAAGGTCGCCGTTACTAATCCTTTACCCGCCCTTGAACGATGGATTCCCCATGGGCCAGGAAGCGGTGTCCGCATCGATCGGGATGGACCAGGTTGTCTATCTGGTCCAGGCTCTGTCCCGGTTGACGGGGTTTTCGGCCGTGCTTGAGGATGAAACCGGCACCATGATCGCCACCAGCAGTGGGGAAGCCACCAGAAGCAGCACGCCCATCCTGGTCATTCCCTTGGTGCTGGGGAAGGAGACCAAGGGAAGGCTCGTCCTGGATTCTCCTGCCAGCGACCCATCAGCGCCGTTCACGGCGCCCTCCGTGGCCCAGATCCAGGAGGCCGAGGCTCAGGCACGGACCGTCGCGGGACTGATCGTGAACATGGCCCGGCGGACCCTCGACTTCAATCGGGAGATCCTGGAGAAGGACCGCATCGAAAAGGCTCTGCTGGCGCGGGAGGAACAATACCGGGAGTTCGTGGACCAGATGAGCGAAGGCATCCTGGCCGCGGACCTGGACAGCCGGATCACCTTCGCAAACCCGCGGATAGCCGAACTGCTTGGCTATGGCGTGACCGAGCTGGTCGGGATCTTCTATCACGATCTGATGGATCCGGCTTTGAGAGCCGCCTACCAGACGCGGATCGAGCACCGGCACGCGGGCGAGCGCGAAACATACGAATCCCTCCTCAACCGGAAGGACGGCGGGAAGGTTTGCTTCCTCATTTCCGCTTCACCGCTGCGCGACACCCAAGGGGCGGTGATCGGCTCTCTCGCTGTCATGAGCGACATCACGGCCCGCAAGGGAATGGAGGAGGTGCTCCGGACGAGCGAAGAGAAATTCAGGAACGTCTTCGAGAGCATGCAGGATGTCTACTACCGGAGCGACGCCGCAGGCCGGATCACACTGATCAGCCCGTCGGGCGCAAGGCTGCTCGGGTACGAATCCATCGAAGATCTGATCGGTTGTGATGTCGCCGGGAAAATGTACCTTCACCCTCCGGACCGGCAACTTCTCCTCGCCGTGATACGCGAGAAGGGCTTCGTGAAGGATTACGAGGTCACCTTGAGGAGGGCGGATGGAACGCCGGTCATCGTCTCCACGAACTCCCGGCTCATGTTCGACGAGCAAGGCGTTCCCTCGGGTGTCGAAGGCGTGTTCTTCGACATCACCGAGCGGAAAAACGCCGAGGAGGCTTTGCGCCAGAGCGAGGAACGCTACCGCCTGATCGTCGACAACGTGCAGGACATCATCTTTTCGCACCTTCCCGACGGCACGATCTCCTTCATTGGCGGCGGCGTTCGCCAGCTCGGCTACGACCCCGAGGGTGGGCTTGGCAAGAACATCTTCGAGTTCGTGCATCCGGATGACATTCCCATCGCGCGGGACGCCTATCTGAACCTCGTGCGGGAATTCAAGGGCAGCCAGATCGAACTCCGCGTCAGGCACCAGGACGGCGAATATTCCTGGATGGAGGAGCACAGCGACCCCATCGTCCAGGAGGGCCGGTTGATCCAGGTCAACTGCGTGATGAGGAACATCACGGAACGCAAGAAGGCCGAGGACGCCCTGCGGTTGAGCGAGGAGAAGTACCGGCGCATCGTCAACCACATCCAAGACATCATCTACTCCTACCAGCCGGATGGCTCGATCTCGTTCATCAGCGAGAGCGTGCACCGGCTGGGGTACCAGCCTGAGGAAATGATCGGCGCGAGCCTCTTCAGCCTGATCCATCCGGAGGACATTCCCAATGCCTACCGCAGCTTTGAACGGGCGGTCCGGGAGAACTTCCATGAGCACATCGAGTGCCGCGTGAAGCGCAAGGATGGCTCCTACGTTTGGATCGAGGAGAACAGCGAGCCCATCTTCATGGATGGCCAGTTGGTCCAGATCAACGCGGTGGCCAGGGACATCACCGAGCGGAAGCGCGCGGAGCTGGCTCTGCGGGAGGGTGAAGAGAAATACCGGATGCTCGTGGAGCAGTTGAGCGAGGGAATCCTCGTGAGTGATTTCGATGGCACGATCACCTTCGCCAATCCGCGCATGGCCGAGATGCTGGGCTTCACCGTGGAAGAACTCGTCGGCCGCAAGGACACGGGACTGCGGAACGAAGAAGAAATGCCGCGCTACCGCGAACGCGCCGCGGCTCGCAAGCAGGGAATCAGCGAGCAGTACGAGATCCAGCTGATCAAGAAGAATGGAGACATCGCCCACTTCCTCGTGTCCGGCACGCCCTTGCGGAACTGGGAAGGCAAGGTGGTGGGTTCCTTCGGCATCTACAGCGACATCACCGAATGGAAGCGGGTCGAAGAGGAACTCAAGCGGCTTTCCGCCGCCATCGAACAAGCCTCGGATTCCATCATCATCACCGATACGCAAGGGAAGATCCTGTACGCGAACCCGGCCTCCCAGACCCTCACGGGCATGACGCTGGCGGAACTCCTGGAAACCAACCTCGATCATTTGCGGAATATCCAGCAGTCGGAGGATTTCTACAACCAGCTCTGGAAGACGGTGATGAAGGGCGAGACTTGGAGTGGACATCTGAGCAATGTCAAATCCGATGGAACCCGCTACGAAACCATGACCACCATGTCCCCCGTCCGGGATCGCGGGGGACGCATCCAGTACGTGGTCACCAGCTCCAAGGACATCACGCGCGAGGCCGAACTGGAAGTCCAGCTCCGCCACTCTCAGCGCATGGAGGCCATCGGGGTGATGGCCGGCGGAATCGCGCACGACTTCAACAACATCCTCACGCCGGTATTGGGCTATACGGAAATGGCCCTGTCGCGTACCGGGCTGGACGCCAAGGTTACGGAGTACCTCTCGGAGATCGCCTCGGCAGGCCAGCGGGCGAGCGAACTGGTGCAGCAGATCCTTACATTCAGCCGCCATTCGGAGCAGGTCAAGCACCCGATCCAGGTGGATTCCATCATCAAGGAATCCCTGAAGCTGATGCGCGCGGCGATTCCTTCGACCATCTCAATCCGCCAGCGGATTGGCGGGGTGGGAGTGCAGGTGATGGCCGATGCCAGCCAACTGCATCAGGTCGTGATGAACTTGTGTACCAACGCGTTCCACGCCATGCGCGAGCGGGGCGGGATCATGGAGGTATCCCTGGAGGCAACCGCCTTCGAGAATCCCCTGGTGCTGCTGGGTTCGACGCTTCCACCCGGGAATTATCTGCGGTTGAAAGTCAGCGATTCGGGCCGTGGCATCGACGAGGAGACCCAGAAGAAGATCTTCCTGCCCTTCTTCACCACGAAGCGGGTGGGCGAGGGCACGGGGCTCGGGCTCTCCATCGTTCACGGAATCGTCGTGGGCATGGGTGGAGGCATCAGCGTGGAAAGCAGCGTGGGGAAGGGTTCCACGTTCACCGTCTATTTCCCCACCATCTCCACCGCGGTCGACGAGCAGGCCGTCCCGCATCCTCCCGCAATGGCTGGAACCGAGCGGTTGCTGGTGGTGGACGACGAAGCGATCATCGGGACCATGCTCCAGGACGCGCTGGCCTTCATCGGGTACCAGGTGAGGACCTCCGAATCCGCCGTGGAGGCCCTGGAACTCCTGGGCTCGGACCCCAGTGCCTTCGATCTGGTGATCACCGATCTGACGATGCCGGAGCTGACGGGGGTGGATCTCGCCAAGAAGATATGGAACCTTCGATCCGACCTGCCGGTAATTCTGATGACGGGCTACACCGAGAACCTGGATGAGGAGTCGGCGAAGGAAATCGGATTCTCAGCGCTGCTGCGCAAGCCCATCAGTGTGTCCGTGATCGGACACACCGTGCGATCCATCCTGGATTGGAAGATGGGAAGCGGCGCCCCGCCCATC
The DNA here is from genome assembly GCA_002319925.1 of Holophagaceae bacterium UBA1801. GTDB lineage: Bacteria > Acidobacteriota > Holophagae > Holophagales > Holophagaceae > UBA1801. Next base: position 9,864 of record DCFP01000102.1, read on the forward strand.
GCGTGAGGCTGAACGGTCAGTTGCAAGTCTCCGGATCGGTTGGCTCGGACCGTCGCTGCGCCAAGGAGACGTGCCGTTTGCGCTTGATGCGGATCTGCGACCAGGCTTGACTGCGCCCTGGCCAATCCCCCATCCAGGACCAACTGGCGGCCCAGGCCATGGGCGAGAAGGGCCGGATCGCTGGGAAAGCCACTGTGGAAATCCGGCCTGGGCGGCCGAAGAGGGCGCACTTCCAGGTCACTCGGTTCCGGGCGATGGGGTTGGGCATGTTCCACTCCGCTCCGCTGATCGGAGACGGCTCCTGGTCACCTCATCGTTTCGCGTTCGCCGATGCATGAGTACGGTCGACACCAGCGCTTTTCGGAAGCCCACTCTGGGCTCTTTCTGCCGGATCAGCGCAGGGTGATGACCGTGGCTCCCGCGCCTCCTTGGTTCTGCGGGGCGTCCTCCACTTTCGTGATTCCTGGATGCCCCTTCAAGGCTTCGCGCACGGCGGCCTTCAATCGTCCGGTTCCGTGACCGTGGACGATGCGGATGAATTTCTGCCCAGCCGCCAGGGATTCCTCCACGAAGCGATGGATTTCGAAATCCACATCATCCGAGGCCCGCCCGATCAGATTGATCTCGGACTCGATATCCAGGCTCTCGGCGCGAACACGCACCCGGCCGGGACGGCTGGGCGATTCCATTTCCTGGCGGGCGATGGGTTCCAGCTCGTCGAGCCGCACCTCCATGCTTCGGCCTTGGGCGGTCTGGATCGCGGCGCGTGTTCCCTTGATGGCGGCCAGCTTGCCTTCCACGCCGAGGCCCCGATGGCGCACGTAGGTCCCCTCTCGCCATACGACATCCACGGACCGCTTGGGCACAACCCCCACGGCGAGCTCCGCCTGGGCGATCTGCTCGATGGTCTTCACACGCTCCCGCGCCTCGGTGCCGAGGCGGTCCACACTGAAAGATTCCGTGGATTTCTGTTTCTCTTTAATTTCCTTCACGAGCCGTCTGGATTCGTGGTCAATGAAATCGAGCACGCGCTGCAGCTTCTCCTGCGAATCGCGCTGGCTCTTCTCCTGCTGCAACCGGAGGTTCTCTTCACGCTGGCTTAGAATGCGCTGGTCCTTCTCCAGGGCAGCTTCTTTTTCCTTCAGACTGGCTGCTTCCTCCAGGAGACGGACCCGATCCGCTTCGAGCTGCTTCAGAAATTCACGCCAATCCTGCTCCTGCTTGCCCAGGACCCGGTGCGCCTGTTCCAGCACAAACTTGGGAAGGCCAAGTTTCGCCGCGATGGTGAGCGCCCGGCTCTGCCCGGGCATGCCCACCAGAAGGCGGTAGGTGGGCGCGAGCCGCTCCTCGTCGAACTGCACGGAGGCATTCTGGAATTTGGAATGGCGCAGGGCCCAGCGGCTGATCTCGCCCAGGTGGGTGGAGCACAGCACCCAGCAGTGCCGCCGGGACAAGGCCTGGAGCACAGAAGTTCCCAGTGCCGCGCCTTCCTTGGGATCCGTTCCCGTGCCCAGTTCGTCCAGTAGCACAAGACCGCCGGGCTTGGCCTGGTCGAGGATGTGCTTGAGGTGCACGATGTGGCTGGAGAAGGTGCTGAGGCTACCGATCAAGGTCTGGTGATCGCCGATGTCCGCGTGGAGCGTGGGGAGAGGCGGTGTTTCCGAGCCATCCTCGGCGGGGATCGCGCAGCCGCTCTGGGCCAGCGACATCAGCAGTCCGACGGTCTTCAAGACCACGGTCTTGCCCCCGGTGTTGCTGCCGGAAATGACCAGTCCCGGGCAGTCAGCATTCAGATCCAGATTCAAGGAGACGACCTCGTGATCGAGGGGCTCCAGTTCCAAGGCCATGCGGATGGCGGGCAGCAGCAGGGGATGACGGGCCTCGAAGAGACGGAGCCGTTCATGGCCAAGTACCGGCAGCACGCCCTCGCACAGTGTCCGCCAGCGCAGGAGGGCCAAGGTCTCGTCCACCTCAGCCTGGAATCCGTGCCAGCGTTCGAAGTCATGGCGCCGGGTCCGCAGGTCGTCCAGGAGGCGCCGGAGGAAGGCATGAACAGCCTGGGTGTATTCGCGGTCGGCCTCCACGAAGTCGTTGTTCATGCCCACGACTTCGAAAGGCTCGACGAACACCGTCGCGCCGCTGGAGGAACGATCGAGGACCAGACCCGGAATGGAGCCCTTCCGCTCCTGGCGCACGGGCAGGCAGAAGCGCCCATTCCGCTCCACGATGTTGGCTTCCTGGGCGGCCTCGGAATGGTCCTTCAGGATCTTCTGCAGGCGATTCTGGACCGCCTGGAAACAGCGCTGACGATCGCGATGCAGGGCTGCCAGCTCCGGGATCCGCATGGGATCCAGCTGGCCGTCCTCCAGGAAGCAGCGGGTGAGTTGAGCCACGATGGAACTGGGATCCGGCAGGAGCCGGGCGGTTATGCCGAGCAGATCGATGCCGATGTAGGTGCCGGGCTCACCGGGCTGATCGTCCGGCCAGGGGATGCCCGCGACGCTGCGCAGGAGGGACGACACGGCGCTCAGGCCGGACCGGAGTTGCCGCCAATGCTCCGGCAGCAGCCAGCCCGCGGCGTTCATGATCTCGTCGTAGGCCTCGTCGAATTCCGCGATGGGCAGGGAGGAGGGCTGCTGTTCCCACAGCGTGGCGAGTTCCCGCTGGCGCAGGCGCCGCAGTCCGCATCGCTCGTCCCAGGGCTGCATGCGCGCGATGGCCTCGCGTCCCAGTCGAGTCCGGGCACCGGCGGCGATGAGTTCCACCATCGCTGGGAACTCCACGGCTTCGAGTTCGGCTTGCAGGAATCGGGGGATCTTCAGCATGGGAATCAGCGCGTACAACAAATGCGAATCATATTGAGCCTAGCGGTAAGCCGTCACGTTAAAACAACTTGGTCAGCTAGGCAATCTACCGACATAAGGGGCCGCAGCAAAATAAACTGAACTGCACAGTTTATTTTGGCGCGGCTCCTAACCCGGGCGCCATACAAACAAAGAGGCCCGCGACGCGGGCCTCTTCATCGGAACCGTGGGCATCAACCCATGATCCTGCGTTCCTGGGCGAGTCGCTTGAGGGACTTCTTCCGCGCGGCAAGCATCTTCCGCTTGCGCTTGGCGCTGGGCTTCTCATAGTGCTGGCGTTTCTTGAGTTCGCTCAGGATCCCGGACTTCTCGCACTTCCGCTTGAATCGGCGCAGCGCGTTTTCGAAAGTCTCGTCTTCCTTGATCTTCACCAGTGGCATGTATGGACACCCCCTCTCGCCGTGGAATCGCCCCAAGTCCGCTGCCGGATTTTGGGCCAAGGGACAGGTTACACCCGGAACGGCTCATTGGCCAGCCTTCTTCACGAGCGGCAGGGTAGAAACCGGCGGAATAGCTTGATGTGGTTGAGGATCAAAGGTTAGAATTTTCCGTTTCCGACGAGCCTGCATGCAACGTCCGTTATTGCTGATTGTGGATGGGGAGTCCCTGAAGAATCCAGGACTCGAGAAGGCTCTCGAAAAAGAGGGCTGGGATCTCGCCTGGACCACCAGCCAGCAGGCCCTGAACGTAGGGCTCATGGGCCAGGAGCCCAGCGTGGTGATCCTGGATCCCGCCAAGAGCGGACCTGCGGGAGCCCGGTCGATCCAGGGGCTTCGCGAGCACAACCCATCCCTGCCTGTCGTGGCTTTGCGCGGTTCAGAGCCCGTTCCTGCGGCCATTCAGGCTTCCGCGTTCCTGGACCGGGACCTGCCCCAGGAACGCTGGCCCATGTTCCTGCGAGAGTTCCTGCCCAAGCCCACGGCGGATCGCAAGCTGACCACGGAGGATCTGTTCGGCGACATCCTGGCCGACATCGGAGGATCCGTCGCGCCCGCGGCCCCTAAGCCAGCCGCTCCGCAGGAAGCAAAGGAGGCGCAGCCGGCCCCTCAGCCTCTGCCCAAGGCCGCTCCCGTTCACGCCGCCGCACCCCCTGTAAAACCCCTCATGGTTCAGATGCCCGGGACTCGGCCGATTCAGGCCAAGAGTCCGGCTCCGCCCGTGGTTTCTCCCCTGAAGAAACCCGCGATTGCTCATGCGGCAACGCCCCATGCTCAAGCTCCCATCACCCCAGCGCACAAACCGGTTCCGGCACCTTCACCGGCCCCACTGGCAATTCAGCTCCCCAAGGCACCCGAGCCGGAACCGCTCGTTGAGCTTCCGAAGCTGGACGCGGAACCCTTGGCCGAAGAGCCTGAACTGCTGGTCGAACCGGCAGATACGCCGGCACCGGAACCCGCGGTCATTCCAGCCATGCCGGAGCAATCCGTGCTGCCCGATCTTTTCGGCGATCTGCTGGGGCCCTTGGTTCAACCGCCGCCCACCAAGACCAAGCACGAATTCACCCTCAGCGGCTTTTCCGGCATCCACGACCCCTTTGAGGTGAAGTCCAAGGAAGAATTGCCGCCTCCGGCCTCCGAGAAGGAGCCTGCGAAAACGAAGAACGAGAGCAGATCCGATACCATCGGTTCCCTTGGCAACGATGTGCTGGAACTCGAGTTCATCGGCTCCAGCGACAACACGCCCGCCTCGCGGCCCGCGGACCAGGCCGCGGCGTCCCTGGTGCATCAGCCACCACCGAAGATCCCGACGCCTTCCGAGGCGGAGCTCCTGAAGGATCCCTTCGATGCGGCCTCCCTGGAGGAGTTCGGGAACTACTACCTGCTCGAGAAGATCGCCGTGGGAGGCATGGCGGAACTCTTCAAGGCCAGGCAGCGGGGGGTCCACAATTTCGAGAAAATCGTCGCCATCAAGCGGATCCTGCCGCACCTCTCCGACAATGACGAATTCGTGCGGATGTTCATCGACGAGGCCAAGCTCGCGGCCCAGTTGACGCATCCCAACATCGTCCAGATCTTCGACCTGGGCAAGGCCGGCGGGTTCTACTACATCGCCATGGAATACGTGGATGGCAAGGACCTGCGCAGCCTGCTCCGCAAGGTCCGTGAATACCATCAGCCCTTCCCGGAAGCCGTGGCGGCCTACGTCACCATGAAGGTGGCCATGGCCCTGGACTACGCCCACCGCAAGCGCGGAATGAACGACAAGGAGTTGAAGCTGGTCCACCGGGACGTGAGTCCGCAGAACGTGCTGATCTCCAGCGAAGGCGCGGTGAAGCTGGTGGATTTCGGCATCGCCAAGGCAGCCACCAAGACCACCCAGACCATGGCGGGAGCCCTAAAGGGCAAGCTGCTCTACATGAGTCCGGAGCAGGCCCTGGGGCAGGCCCTGGACAACCGGTCGGACATTTATTCCTTGGGGCTCGTGCTGTTCGAACTGCTTACCGGGGAGCGTTGCTTCCAGGCGGATAGCGAGCTGGGAGTGCTGGAAAAGGTGCGCCTGGGCAAGGTCCAGGATGTCCAGGCCGTCAATCCGGCGGTTTCGAGGGATATGGCGAACATCATCAACATGGCCCTGCAGAAGAACGTGGACCAGCGCTACGGCTCCGCCCGGCTCATGGAAAGGGATCTGAAGTCCCTGCTGGTCAGGCACGGCAACGAACCCACCGATCACGAAGTGGCCGAATACGTGAACACCCTCCTGAAGGGCACCAAGGAACAGCTGGAAACGCTGCTTTCCACCCACTTCGCCATAAAGCCGCCCAAAGTAGAATCCGTGCCCGCTCCGGTCGTAAACCCCAAGGTGGAAGACCCCCCCACCACGGTCGAGTTCAAGAAAACCGCTTCCCAGGCGGCTCCCCCGCCGGAGATGCGCAAAGAAGCCACGCACGAATTGCCCCGGTGGCTGCTCCCGCTTCTTTTGGTCGTCATCCTTGCGCTATTGTCGGTCGTCTGGTATTTCGTTCGTACCCCAACCGGTTAAGATATCTTCACCCCATTCGCCCTCTGGCAATCCACCGTAACTTTTCCAATTCCCACGGAGCTTCCCATGGAACTGAACAAGGATCAGGCTGCTTTCTACAACCAGGCTCGCGAACGATGCCGCCAGGACGTGGCCGAGATGAACAACACCATCCGCGCCGAGTGGCAGCACCTGAACGACGAGATCAAGCGAGTGCAGGAACTGATCCAGGTCCTGGAAACTCGCAAGCAGACCCTTGGCCAGATGTACGCCTCCGCCAGCGACATGATCGGCGCCGAGAACGACCTGGATATCTCTCCCGCCATTCAGGAAGGCGCCGAAGAGAGCAGCGAAGATTTGGGTGTGGGCGAGATCGATTTGTAGTGATCAGTGGCCAGTGGTCAGT
>DCFP01000041.1:0-7322 GCA_002319925.1 Holophagaceae bacterium UBA1801
ACAACCGCGAGACCCTGGAGATCCACTACAAGGGCAAGAGCATCTCCGATGTCCTTGCCATGACGGTGGAAGAAGCCCTCGAACTCTTCGCGCCGATTCCACCTCTCGCCAACAAGTTGCAGACCTTGGTGGACGTGGGCCTCGGCTACATTCGCCTGGGACAGAGCGCTACGACGCTTTCCGGCGGCGAAGCCCAGCGCGTGAAACTGGGCAAAGAGCTGAGCAAGCGCGCCACGGGCCGGACGGTCTACATCCTGGACGAACCCACGACGGGCCTCCATTTGAAGGACATCCAGAAGCTTCTGGAAGTTGTCAACCGCCTCACGGACACCGGCAACACCGTCATCGTCATCGAGCACAACCTGGACGTCATCAAGACCTCCGACTGGATCATCGACCTAGGTCCCGAGGGAGGTGCCGAGGGCGGCCGCGTCATCGCCGAGGGCACGCCCGAACAGGTGGCCAAGAACAAGGCCAGCGTGACGGGGGCGTATTTGAAGCCGTACCTGAAATAGGCCGAGGGGACGATCAACGGCAATCCGCTTCAATGCGGTACGAGGTCACGAGGCATGAACTTTCTTCTTCCGCTCATGATGCTGGTGGCTCCGGCCCAATGGACACCGCTCTCCTCCGGAGTCGAGTACCAACAGATGACATTGGGTCCCGCCCAGGCCCACGTGGTACGGATCGATCCGGAGAAGGCGAAGCTCTCTTTCGCGCTGCTCTCGAAGGCTGGTGGAGTGGCGCGCACGGCCGCGGATTGGGCCAGGAGCAAAGGCTTGATCGTGGCCATCAACGCGGGCATGTTCAGCACGGATGGTCGCAGCAACGTGGGCTATCTGGTGGACGGGAGCCACGTCAATCACAAGACCTTCAACCGGTATCTTTCGGTGCTCGTCTTCGGTCCGAAGGTCCAAGGCATCCCTCAGGCGCAGTTGCTGGATCTCGATGAAGAGGGGTCCAGGGATCTCATTGCGCAGTACGAGTCCACCGTGCAGAACCTGAGGCTCATCAAGGCCCCTGGCACCAGTGTCTGGAAGAGGAACGGCCGGGCCTGGAGCGAGGCGGCCGTGGCCCAGGATAAGCAGGGGCGCCTGCTGTTCATCTTCACGCGGGAAGGCGTCGAGATGGCGCAATGGAACCAGTTGCTGCTGGACTCCGACCTGGAAGTGGTGCGGGCCATGCACATGGAGGGTGGACCCGAGGCGAGCCTCTCCATCCACGCGAAGAATGTGAATGTGGATCTGTGCGGCAGCTTCGAAACGGGCTTCGTGAATGACGATAGCAACTCACGGCAATGGCCCATTCCCAATGTGCTGGGTGTGGAATCTCCAGCCAATTGAACGGTGTGATCGCGATGATGGATCGAATCCCAGCTCCCGCCGCTGCCCGTCTCTTCCTGAGCGCCCAGGGCCTCTGTGCGGATCCCGCGCGGAAGGCGACCAAGCGCGAGCTGATGAAGACCATCGATCAGCTGGGCTTCGTGCAGGTGGACACCATCAACGTGGTGGCTCGGGCCCACGATCTCACGCTGTGGTCCCGGCTCCACGGCTACGAGCCCCGCTGGCTCAAGGCGCTTCTGGAGAAGGACCGGACGCTCTTCGAGCACTGGACCCATGACGCCTCCATCATCCCGGTCTGTTGGTACCGGCACTGGAAGCCGCGCTTCGCCCGCGCCATGGAGCGGATCCAGACCCACCCATGGTGGGAGGAACGGATGGGCGGGGATCCCGGAGCGGTCCTGGAGCATGTGCGCTCGCGCATCCGCGAAGAGGGACCCCTGAAGAGTTCGGATTTCGAGCATCAGACCGGCGAGCGCGGTACGTGGTGGGTGTGGAAGCCCGCCAAGGCCGCATTGGAAGCCCTCTGGCGCACGGGTGAACTCGCCATCGCAGGCCGCGAGCATTTCGCCAAGCGCTACGATCTTGCCGAGCGCGTGCACCCAGGCGCCCATGCCCTTGCCGCGCTCGGCGACGAAGCCCAGCGCGAGTGGGCCTGTGCCACGGCCGCGGAGCGCCTGGTCATCTTCACGCCGAGGGAGCTGGCGGCCTTCTGGGATGATATCGAACTGGAAGCGGCGCGGGCGTGGTGCACGAGCGCCGAAGGGGAAGGGCGCATCGTGCCGGTGGAGGTGGAATCCGCCGATGGCTCTGCGCCCCAGATCGCTTTCGCCGTGGAGGATTGGAAGGTACGTCTGAAGAATGCGCCCGAGCCGCCGGAGCAGATCCGACTGCTCTGTCCCTTCGATCCCGTGCTGCGGGACCGCGCCAGGGGCCTGCGCCGCTTCAACTTCGATTACCGCTTCGAAGCCTTCACGCCCGCACCCAAACGGCTCTACGGATACTACGTTCTGCCGATCCTCGAGGGCGAACGCTTCGTGGGGCGGCTCGATGCCAAATTGTATCGCGAGCAGGAAGTCCTGGAAGTGCGCGGTCTCTGGTGGGAGAAGGGCGTCAAGCCTACCAAGGCCAGGATGAAGCGACTCATGGATGCGCTGGAAACACTGGCCGCCTTCGTGGGGGCGGAAGAGATTCAGGGGGTTTGAGGCCTTCCGAGTTGGCTTGATGGAAAAGGCATCGGAGGCTTTTGTCCGTCTTCCGCCTGTTGCATCATGAAACCCCGGGGGGGGTCATGAAAGTCCTGCAGCGCGCGTTCACCGTGGTTTTTGCAGGTCTGCAAATGATGGCCATGGCCCAGGGAACGCCGGATGCAGCGGTGTCCCATCCTGAGTTCGTACGCTTCCTGACGGGCGAGATTGATCGCTTTCGCCGCCCCTACGGCGAGCCAGGAATTTCCATCGTCACGGTGGACGCGGAGGGACCTTCCTGGATTTTCTCCACGGGAATCGCCGATCGGGAAACGGGTCGCCGCATGGACGAGGGGACGCTTTTCGAGCTGGGATCCATCTCCAAACTCTTCACCTGCGCCGCCGTGCTTCAGCTCCGGGAGCGGGGGCTCGTGGATCTGGACCGCCCGATCAAGGCGTACCTTCCGGAATTCGAGGTGGTCTCGAAGTTTCCGGAGGGCGCGGAAGCCATCACCGTCCGCATGCTCATGACCCACCATTCGGGCTTGATGATGGACGATGACCCGTGGGAAACGACCGAGCCGGAGCGGTATTTCTACCGCGCCGTCCTGCCTCACCTGAAGGACAAACCGCTCTTGTTCCCGCCCGGGGAGCGGATGCACTACTCCTCCTTCGGGATCAATCTCCTGGGCCTGCTCATCGAGCGCCGCTCCGGAATCGCGTTCTCGCAATACATGAACGAGCACCTGCTCAAGCCCCTCGACATGCCCGCCGCCTCCTTCGACTTCCGGGAGCTTCCCGCCGGCCATCTGGCGACTCCCTATGGCTATCTATCGGCTTGGGATGCTATTCCCATGGACGAGATCCGGCCCGCGGGATCGTTGCGAGCGCCCGTTTCCGAGGTGGGCCACTTCGTCGCCATGATCCTCGCGGGCGGAGAATTCAAAGGGAAGCGAGTGCTTTCCCGGGAAAGCGTCGCCGAGATGATCCGCATCCAGAACGGCGGGAACTGCCTTGACCCCGGAGCCCGGGTCGCGCTGGGTTTCATGGCGGAGCCCTGTTTCCTGAAACAGAGCAGCCCCGATGAAATCGATGTGCTCTATCACTACGGAGCGGGCCGCACAAAAAGTCTGCTCGTTCTGGTGCCCGCCTGGAAGCAAGGCCTGGTCATGTCCTGCAACGACTGGGCGGTTACGGACGCAGCCTACGACCTCTTCTCGAAGGCTTGGAGTTGGTATCTTCGAACGCTCTTCGCGGAAGCCGGTGAGCCCTATCAGTACCATCGCGCCGTGCCGGATCTGCGAGCGCCTGGCAGGGAATCCCTGGCGTCCCTGGAAGGGGACTATGCTTCGACCCATGGCTTGAAAACCCTGCGTGTCTTGGGCAACGGCCTGGTGGAGGCTCGGGGGGCAATGTTCGAGCCCCTGGTGGATGGTCGCTTCGTTGCGCAACCGTGGTCATTCCCGAGAAAGATTTTCCAGTTCGATGGGACAGGGGTTCTTGCCACCATCGATGGTTATCCGGTGGACCGATGGGAACGGCTGGGGCTGGGCGGTCCGCCTGAATCCCTGCAGCCGTGGATCGGCGTCTGGGAATTGGACGCGGGAGCGGCCGGCCCCAAGCAGATCATTCTCTGCGAGCGGCAGGGGCGCCTCCTGGTGCGCCCGGTGAGAGGTCCCGCGAACGAAGGAATACCGGGGATCTTCGACGATCCCGGTGCCCTGTTTCCGCTCCGGTTCCTGGACTCCCAGCGCGCCGAGGTAGTCAATGGCGCCCTGTCAGGATTCACCGGCTGCCAGTTCCGATTGGAGATGGCTATGCCGAGTCCATGCCTTATCCTGGTGGATCGATTGGGCAGAACCATATACCGCAAGGTTTCCCAGACCGGAAAATAACCCCAGAACCACACCCGTCAGGGCGCTGCACGTCCGTGCTCCTCGAATTCCTGCTGGAGTTTCTGGTGACACTCCGGACAGATGCCGTGGGTCATTTTCGTCCGGGTGGTGCGGGCCAGATAGCGATCCAGCCGTTCCCAATAGCCTTGATCATTGCGGGTCTTGCCGCACCAGGCGCAGATGGGGAGGATCTGGCGCAGCTCCTGGACTTCGGAAAGAGTGGCTTCCAGTTTGAGCTTGGCTTCGTGCTCCCTCTCCAATCCTTTTTTGAGCACATGGATCAGGAGAATGGCCGCAAGGAGCGGCAGGAAGTGGTTGAACGCGTCCCACCAGCGGTATCCGGGTTGGCTGTAGGGGATCCGCGTCAAGTTGTCCAGCCAGACGATCACACCGTCTGCGGCTGCCGCGAAGAGAAGACCCCAGGCCAGGGGTACCGCGACGCCCACCAGGATGACAGGAATCAAATACAGGCTCGCGAAACCCAGGTCCCAAGGCGTCAACCCATCGATGATGCCGATCACCAGGAGCAGGATGATGCCCGCCGCGATCAGGAGGCGCCGCTGCAAAGAAGACATCAGCTCCATGGCTGCTCCAGACCCGATTGAGATGGGGCTTCCATGATTGGATGAAGCTGGAGGTCCGAAGGTTGAACGGATTCAGCGTCCCGAGTCGGAGGCAATCAGCACTTGCGGCTATTCTCCCGCTACCCCAGCAGGTTCAGGTTATTCACCACCGAGTAGGCCTGGGCCGCTTGCATCGCGGCCTGGACGCTGGCGGGTTTGCCGGGATCGAGGCTGGCAGCCGCGGCATTGGCGGCTGCTGTGACCGTGGCTGGAGTGTTATTCAACTGGTCGTTGTAGGCCGCCAGGGCCAGGGTGGAGTTCGCGTTGATGGCGGCGGAGGAGAACCCGTCCGCGCCGTTGGAACCGGTTCCGGAAAACAGCGTGGATGCCATGGTGGCATCCAGCCCGCCTAGGGTTGCGTCGGTGGAGGCCAGGCCGGAAACGGGCACGCCTGTGTTGCCGTTGGCCACCGATGCCGAGTAGATGCCGCTCACCAGCTGGGCGAGGTAGCCACTGGCGCCAGCTGCGGAGGATAGCGAGTCCGCTGCGGGCAGGAGGGCATTCCCATTGTCCCTGGTCGCCGAGTACACCGACGCCAAAGCCTGCAGGACCGACGAGTTCTGAGGATTGGAGGAGGCCAGTGCTCCGTTGCTTGCAGAGGAGGCAGAGTTCTGGCTCAGGCTCTTCAGCGCGCTTTGGTAGTTGTACAAGCTCAGTGCGCCAGCAGCCCCGACATCCATGGAGACCACCCCTCATCCCTGTATCGGAATAATTGGATGCGACCATGAGGCGATCTTGCGGGTTCAAGGAAATGGATCAACCGAACATTGATAAGGAGCTGCTGGATCCATCTTCAGAACCGCCCAAAGATGCGATCAATGGGTCCATACTCTGGGAACTCAGCAGTGCGCTCAGCAGGGCACCGGTTTCCGAGGAACTGCCCTTGCCGTTCAGGATGGCCGATAACAAGGAGCTGTTGGATCCGAGCGCGCCCGAGGCGTCATAGGTGTCCGTGCTCCCCTGCAGGCTGCTCAGCAAGCTGGCTAGGCTCTGCGGGTTCTGCTGGAAGTAGGTCTTCAACTGGCTGAGATCCCCCTGGACATCCGTCTGGTTCGTGAAGAGATCCGACATGGCGTCCGTCACGGCAGTTGGTGCCTGGGTGAGCTGCTGGGCCGCCGGTGAAATGGTCATGAGATCGCCGAGGAGGCCAGACAAGCCGCTGGAGTCCTGGGACGCCGAACCGCCGGCAAGCAACTGCTGCAGGAGCAGGGCGCCCACATTCTGGGAGCTGGAGGAGGAAACGGAAGGGACGCTCATGGGAACTCCTGGGCAAACACTGCAGGTACGGTCCATCAAAGCAAGAATCCCACCAGGAGCCAGCCTGAGGCACCATCCATGGTCCTTCGTCCCCGTCCCTTTCCTAAAGCCTTCCCGATCCTCCTGAGACCCGGACGCGGGAGCGTATCGTGCCACGCGGGCGCCTCGATTTGCCGGTCCGCGGCTTGGGCGTCCAGATCGTGAAAAGCCTTGACCCCGTCCCCCGCCAGGAAAGATAGAACCAAGGCTGAAGCTTCGGACCATTCGGCGATTCCATAGTGCGCCCGGCGCCTCGCACACTCTGCGTAGGCAGGCTGGCTGCTCCGGGCATCGCGTTGGGTTCTGGGGTAGGCATGACGAAACTCCTGCTCGGACCCAAGAGCAATTCCCTCGCCAAAATTCAGCTGGGGCGGGAGTCGGGCCACGCCGCGATCGACCGGGGTTTGTCCTGTGCCGTTTAATGTTCAAATGGCAATTCTTCCGCGCGAGGACGCCAGGATTCCTGCCCGCGGCCCTGATTGCTTGCGCAGACCTGACAAGATGGAGATTGCCATCGGAGTCGCAAAATGCCTCAAAGCCTCTACGACCTTCTGCCGCGCGACGGGAACTTCGATTCCGACGCGCTGCTGGGGCGATTCCTGGACTATGTGGAAGGGAAGGGCATCCGCCTCTACCCGGCCCAGGAAGCGGCCATCCTCGAGGTCTTCGAAGGCAGGAACGTCATCCTGAACACACCGACGGGTTCCGGCAAATCCTTGGTGGCGACGGCGCTGCACTTCCGTTCCCTCGCCCAGGGGCGGCGCTCGGTCTATACCTGTCCCATCAAGGCCCTGGTGAACGAGAAGTGGCTGGCGCTCTGCAAAGAATTCGGACCGCAGAATGTGGGTCTCTCCACGGGCGATGCCACGGTGAACCACGATGCGCCCATCCTCTGCTGCACGGCGGAGATCCTCGCCAATCTCGCGATGCGCGAAGGGCAGGCGCTGGACGTGGGGGACGTGGTGATGGACGAGTTCCACT
>DCFP01000041.1:7615-8130 GCA_002319925.1 Holophagaceae bacterium UBA1801
GTGGCCTGGCAGGTGCCGCTGCTCACCATGTCCCAGACGCGTTTCCTGCTCATGTCCGCGACGCTGGGCGACACGTCCTTCTTCGAAGAGGAACTGACCAGCCTCAACGGCCTGTCCACCGTGGCCGTGAAGTCCTCGGAGCGGCCCGTTCCGCTCGCCTTCTCGTACGCCGAATCGCCGCTGCCCCTCACGGTGGAAAAGCTGGTGCAGGAGGGCAAGGCGCCGGTGTACGTGGTGCACTTCACGCAACTGGATGCCGCCACCAGCGCCCAGGACTTCATGAGCCTGAACGTCTCCAGCAAGGAGGAGAAAGCGGCGCTCGCCCAGGCGCTTGAGGGCACCAAGTTCAACTCGCCGTACGGGCCGGACCTCAAGCGCTGGCTGCGCCACGGTATCGGTCTGCATCACGCGGGGCTTCTGCCCAAGTACCGCATTCTCGTGGAGCAACTGGCACAGAAGGGTTTGCTCAAGATCATCTGTGGCACGGATACCCTGGGCGTGGGCATCAACGTGCC
>DCFP01000041.1:8388-8725 GCA_002319925.1 Holophagaceae bacterium UBA1801
TCAACGTGCCCATCCGCACGGTGCTTTTCACGAAACTCTGCAAGTACAACGGCGAGAAGACGGCCATCCTGAGCGCAAGGGACTTCCATCAGATCGGCGGGCGCGCAGGGCGCAAGGGCTTCGACGACCAGGGCTGGGTGGTGGCCCAGGCGCCGGAGCACGTCATCGAGAACGCCAAGCTCGCGCAGAAGGCCGGGAAGAAGTTCGTGAAGCGCCAGCCCCCGGACCGCAACTTCGTGAACTGGGACGAGCAGACCTTTCAGCGCCTCATCGTCTCGCCTCCGGAACGCCTCCAGTCGCGCTTCCAGGTCTCCCACGGCATGCTGCTCAACGTGCT
>DCFP01000075.1:0-1713 GCA_002319925.1 Holophagaceae bacterium UBA1801
TGGCTCATGAGCCGGGCCTGGAGGCCCACATGGCTATCGCCCATCTCGCCGTCGATCTCGGCCTTGGGCACCAAGGCGGCAACTGAGTCGATGACGATGATGTCCAGGGCGCCGCTGCGCACCAATTGATCGCAGATTTCCAGGGCCTGCTCGCCACTGTCGGGCTGGCTGATGAAGAGGTTGTCGATATCAACACCCAGCTTCTTGGCGTAGTCCGGGTCCAAGGCGTGCTCGGCGTCGATGTAGGCCGCCAGGCCGCCCTTCTTCTGGGCCTGGGCCACCATGTGCAGGGCCAGCGTGGTCTTGCCGCTGGCCTCCGGTCCGTAGACCTCCACCACGCGGCCCTTGGGCACGCCGCCCACGCCCAGCGCGGCGTCCAGGGCGATGGAACCCGTGGAGATCACGTCCAGCCCCTCGGCGTTCATGTGATCGCCCAATTTCATGATGGCGCCCTTGCCGAAAGCCCGTTCGATATCGGCCAAGGTGCGGTTGAGGACTTTCAGGCGGTCGTCTTGGTCGATGGCTGGCATGGCGGAATCCTCAGCTTGGTTGGGCATCTATCAGGATGGGGGAAAAAGCGAAAAAAACAAGAAAATTTTTTCGGCCAGGCTTTTCATGGCCGAAGGTCCATCAGGATCACATGATCCCGGCGATCCGGCCGATACAAAGCTGTAACGTCTTGTTGGGATCGACCCGCACCATGGCCCACCCCCTCCTTGAAGCCCACCTCGCCCGTCTGGCTGAGACCGGACAACCGCTGCCTTCGGGCCCCGAATGGGAGGCCTTCCTGGGAGGAGTCGGAAAAGCCCTCGATAATGCCGAAGGTCAGATCGGGCAGGAACTAGCGCGGTACCAGTCCTTGGTGGCCCACCTCAAGGAAGTGGTGTTCCAGATCGACCGGGAGGGCAAATGGTCGCTCCTTAACCCCGCCTGGACGGTGGTTACGGGATTCGACGTGGACGAAAGTCTGGGGCAGCCATTCCTGGGCTACATGCACCCAGACGACAAGGGCCGCTACCTGAACGCGCTCACCTATGCCATGGAAACGGGCGAGGACGCGGTCCGGGGCGAGTTCCGGTTCAGCACCAA
Organism: Holophagaceae bacterium UBA1801; assembly: GCA_002319925.1. Classification (GTDB taxonomy): domain Bacteria; phylum Acidobacteriota; class Holophagae; order Holophagales; family Holophagaceae; genus UBA1801. The sequence continues at coordinate 1,090 of DCFP01000075.1, forward strand.
GGAGGGCGGGCACCGTTGGGTGGAGCTGTACAACCGGATCACCACGAGCGCCGAAGGTGTCGTCGTCGGCGTCTCGGGCACCCTGAACGACATCACGGAGCGCAAGCGTTCCGAAGCGGTGCTGACCACCATCACCTCGCGCCTGCGCGCCCTCATCGAGAACATGCAGGCCGGTATCCTCGTGGAGACCCAGGATCGCGAGATCGCGCTGATCAACGAGACCTTCTGCACAATGTTCGAGATCCCGGTTCCCGCGCACATGCTGGTGGACAGCAGCGCCGTGGAACTCCTCGCGATGTGCCTGGAGCGGGTCGACGATGCGGAGGAGGAGAGCCGCCGGCTGCAGGACATTCTTAAGGAAGGCGTGATCCGCAACGGGATCGAATTCTCCCTCAAGGACGGCCGCGTGATCTCCATGGATTTCGTTCCCATCACGGTGGGGACCGACTTCTACGGCCACTTCTGGCAGTTCCACGACATCACGCGGCGCAAGCGAGCGGAGGAGGAGATCACCCATGCCGCCGAGCAGCTGGAGTGGAAGAACTGGGAGCTGGCCCAGGCCCGGGACAAGGCCCTGGAGCTCTCCAATCTCAAATCGGATTTCCTGGCGAACATGAGCCACGA
>DCFP01000075.1:1975-15877 GCA_002319925.1 Holophagaceae bacterium UBA1801
GAGATCCGCACGCCCATGAACGGCATCATCGGCATGACGGGACTCCTGCTGGAAACCACGCTCACGTCCGAGCAGCGCGAGTACGCCGAGACCGTGCGCAACAGCGCTAACAGTCTGCTGCGCCTCATCAACGACATCCTCGACTTCTCCAAGATCGAAGCCGGCAAGCTGACCCTCGAACACATCGAGTTCGAATTCCAGGAAGTGCTGGAAGACTTGCTGGCCGTGGTGGGCGTCAAGGCCCACGCCAAGGGCATTGAGCTGTTGACCTTCCTGGGACCCGAGGTGCCGCTGAAGGTCAAGGGCGACCCGGTGCGGTTCCGCCAGGTGCTCACGAACCTGCTGGACAACGGCATCAAGTTCACGTCCCAGGGTGCGGTGGAGGTGCGCATCCGCGTCGTGGAACAGCAGGAAGGCGGCATCCTGCTGAAGGTCGAGGTCAAGGACGCCGGTGTGGGCATGAGACCGGAAGTTGTCGACCGGCTTTTCCAGTCCTTCTTCCAGGGCGACAGCTCGACCACACGGGAATACGGCGGAACGGGGCTGGGTCTGGCCATCTGCCGCCGTCTCTGCGAACTCATGGGCGGGAGCATCGGCGTGGAAAGCCAGGTGGGCATCGGCAGCACCTTCTGGTTCACGCTCCGCATGGAAGCCATGTCGGAGCCTGCCGGTCTGATCACCACCAAGCCCGCGATTTTCCTCTGCGGGCTCTCGGCGGACACCTACCGCATCGTGAAGATGCAACTCGGCGCCTGGGGTGTCGATGCCCGGTTCCTGCTGCCCGTCCCTGAATCCCTGGACCTCCTGCGAAAGTCGCCCAATGCCACCCTGCTGTGCGGTTCAGCCGATGGGATGGTGAGCCGGCCCTTCTTCGCATCCGTCCATCAGACCGAGTCGCTCGCTTCGCTGCGCACCGTCCTGCTGGTACCGCTCTATGGTTCCGCGGAGCGCCAGCAGGGCGCGCGGATCGGGTTCCGGGATTTCCTCACCCTGCCCATGCGGCCTTCCCAGCTTCGTGGCCTTCTGGATGGCACGCGGCCCACGCGCGATCAGGTAGAGAGTCCCGTGGTGGGAACGTCTCTCGCTGCGCAGCAGCCCAACAACTGGAAACTGCTGCTGGTGGAAGACAATCCCGTGAACCAGCGGGTCGCGCTGGCCGTGCTTGGCAAGCTCGGGTACCAGGCGGATCTCGCGCCCAACGGCGCCGATGCCGTGACGGCCACCGCGGCGCGGCCCTACGACCTGGTGCTGATGGATTGCCAGATGCCCGTCATGGATGGGTTCGAAGCTACCCGGCGCATTCGGGAAGCCCAAGCCGGTGCCCGCCGGGTTCCCATTCTCGCCATGACCGCCAACGCGATGCAGGGGGACCGCGAGCGCTGCCTGGAGGCCGGCATGGACGACTACATTCCCAAGCCGGTGACGCTGGACGCCCTTCGGGCCGCGCTCCAGCGCTGGCTTCCACCGGTAACGGCTGATCTTTGATCGCGGGAGCGCCATGGCCAAGGAACGCATTCTCGAAAACAGCCTCGCGATCCAGATGATCGTCCAGCGGCTCTACCTGGCCAACGACAAGGTCACGCTGGCCTTTCACGAAGGGCGGGACGAGTTCCAGATCCTGAGCTGCGAGGCCGAGCAGTTCTACGCGGCCATGCAACCCAAGCAGTTCTCGGAATGGGGGCTCGCCAAGGGCGAGAAGCTCTCCATGAACCTGGCCGACCGGGGCTTCAACTACGAGGCCGTAGTGGAGTGCCAGGGGCCTGGAGAGGTGGAGAACGTCAAGTGCTGTCTGCTCACCATGCCGCGGACCCTGCGCCGCTCCGATAGCCACCGTCTCGCCGACTTCGTGCCTGACTCGGCACCCGTCTGCACCTTCAGCAACAGCCGGAGCGCCCTCATGGACGCGCAGGTGAAGGGCTTCGGCATGGACGGCATGGAACTGTCCTTCAAGGACCCCAGGCAGAACCTCCGTGAGGCCCTGCGCATGGACGAGGTGGCCACCCTGGAAGTTCCCCTGGCAGACAACCTGAAACTGAGGGCGCCCGCGAAAGTGGCCTATTACGGCGATACCTACGTGGGCCTCAAGTTCACGGAGAATGCCGACCAGGCCTTGATGGGCCAGTACCGCAGCTGGCTGGAGAACCAAGAAAAACTCCAGGCCCAGCGGGACCGCGAGAGCTTTCTCGCCGGGGAGAACCGACGCGCCGCCCGCACCTCCAAGGGTCCTGATTTGCCGGGCGTCCGCATCTGGGTGGACCGGAACCCGGCCATTCTCGTCATCACGGAGAAAGAAGAAGTCGTGCGGCGATTGGCGGAAGGGCTGGGCCGCAAGTTCGGCATCTTCAGCCTCGATTACATCACCGGAAAGGTAAGGTCGTACTTGGGCGCGCACGGGGGTGAAGCGCCCAATTGGGGCCGCGTGAGGATGATCGTGATCCACAATCAACTGCGCCTCGCCAGCCCTCTGGAACTTTGCAAACAGATCATGGAGCAGGAGTCCTGTCCCCTGCCGGTCGTGCTGGCCGGCACCGATGAAGATCTCGACCTGAAGCGGAACCGCGCCCTGGCAGCAGGCGCCGTGGACTATGTGCCCATCGAGCCCTTCAAGATCCTAGCCGTGCTCCGGAAGATGGACGAGACCATCAAGATGTTTGAAGGATAGGGGGCAGGGGGCGGGAATAAGGCGGGCGCCAAAGGCGCCCAACCTCTTCAACTGCACCCTGACCCCTGCTCCCTGATCCCTGCTTTTCTAACCTTCACAGTCCGGCCCCGCCAATGGTTCACGCCGCGCAAGCGGTCGAGGAACGCCCAGGCCATACCGCAGGCGGCGATGAGGCCTGCGAGGGGCCAGAATACCCAGATCCAGTCCATGGGTTTTGCGGTCAGGCGCTGGTAGGTTTCTCCAACCATGACGGGCCAGAGGAGCCAGATGATGAACCCCGCGGTGGGGTGTCCGCCCAGGGCCAGCCAGAGCGGGCTGAGGGAAAGGGCGGCGATGAGCGGGATCATGACAGGGGCGAAGAGCCAGACACCGTTCACGCCGAGTATGTTCTTGCGCAGAGCCTGGAGGATCTCCAGCCAACCGTGATACATGCGAAGGCGCAAATCGGGACCGCCTTGGGCCATGCGGTTGATGAAGCCCGCTTGCTTCATCCGCTGGGCCATGCGCATGTCGTCGATGGGCTCCAGTGGCGCCGCGGCGTGGCCTCCGATGGCGTCATAGGCCCTGCGCCGCGCCAGTGTGAAGCCACCCGTGCCGCAGAAAAAGGCGCTATGGGGATCCGCCACGCGCTTGGGAGGAACGACCCAAAGGAATTTCATGAGTGCGGGCGGGATGAAGAGGCGTTCCGCCTTCGTTTCCGCGTCCACGGCGGCGATCAGTGTCAGGAGATCAGTCGGCCATTCATCCACGTGGGCCATGGCTCTGCGGAGGAGGTCGGAAGCGGCACAGACATCGGCGTCCACGAACAAAAGCCACTCGGCCGCCCTTGCTTCAGTCTGGGAAGAGGCAAGGTGCAGGGCGTGGTTCTTCCCCAGCCAGCCAGGGGGAAGGCGCTCGTTGCGGATCACGCGAAGGCGGCCGCCATGCTTGGATGCCCGGTCCTTCAGGATTTCCGGAGTGCCATCCGTGGAACCATCATCCACCACCAGAATGCGCAGGTTGGGGTAGTCCTGGGCGAGCCAGGAATCCAGCGCCTTGCCGATTTCCCGCGCTTCGTCCCTGGCGGGGATGCACAGGCAGACAGAGGGGAAATGAGTGGTGGCGGGCTCGGCGGGAAGCATTGGCAAATCCCGAAGCCGGGACAAGGTGGTCCATCCTTCCATGGCCAGCAGACCGAGGAGGCTTCCAGGAATCCAAGTGGGAAGAGGTGACCAGTGCATCCTAGGCGAAGATATCAGCCTGCATCATGCAATTGAACCCGCGAATAACTCGAAAAAGCGCTCCACGTCTGCGCGAATAATAAACTTGGATGACACGCCTCATTCCTTTTTTAGCGGTCTTTCGCGCATTTCGCGGTTCCTTCTTTACAAAGAGGCATTGAAGCGCTGAGACCTTTGTCGTAGAGGATTCGCCCTGGTGCGGAATGCCATGTCTTTTTTTGCGTGCAAGATGTCCGGAACCGGCCTTGCGCGCGGAATTCCAGGACCGCAGTATAGGTGCGCAAAGGAGGTTGCTGCCGTGAAAATGCCCCGGAAGTTGCGCTGGTCCGGCGTGGCCTTGTTCCTCGTGATGGGAGCGCCCTTCACTGGATGCGGCCGTTTGGGCTTCGGGCCGAAGGCCGGAACGGTGGTGGTCAAATTCGATATCGTGGGTGGTGACAATTCCTTCGCCGCCACCGTGTATGCCCAGGAGGTCAGCACGGGCCAGACCCTGCAGTTTCCCTACGGCCCGCACACGCCCTACATCACCGTGGATCTCAAGACGCCCGGGAAGTATGTGTTCTACGCCCGGCTGGTGGAGGCGCCCGACGACTACCACTACGGCTACACCAGCACCCAGCCGGTGGCCTACGGGCACATGACCCGGGGTGGAACCCAGGATCCCTCCATGGCGGGCCTCATTGCCATCGACGTGAAACCGGGCGGGAAGTACAAGGCCTATATCAACGACTACCGGGCGGTCCTGCCCGCACCCGGAAAGCCGGTGACGGTGCCCTGGCGGATGTAGCCAGTCCAAGGAATCGTGAGGTGGTTATGGTGAAGCGCTTGTCCTCCACCGCGCTGGCAGTCTTGCTCGTGCTCTGGGGTCGGCAGGGGGCCGCCGCGGCCAGGCCCGTGGACGAGGAATACAGCGTGTGCCGCGCCTTCCTCGATAGTTCGTATGCGGAAAAACCCAACGATCTGCTCTACGAAAAGCTGGGGATCTTCTTCATCTACAACGTCCACTACGATACCCCGGGCCAGTTGGGAGATTTCTTCAAAGCGCGAGCTGGCGTGGCTCTCGACCCGGATCTGTTATCGAATTTCGTCGCCATCAACCACTCGCCCAAACGTCTCGATCCCAAGCGCTTTCCAGGATCCATCCACCTTCAGCCGCAATTCATTCACAAGGATGTGTACTCCCTCAGCCGCGTGGGATTCAATGCCCGCCACGACAAGGCGCTGCTATACGCTTCTTACGCATCTCTGATGGAGGATGGCCACGGCTCGCTGTTCTATCTCGAGAAAGCGAACGGGACCTGGTCCGTGGTCAAGGCGGCGGCGGTGTGGATGTACGGTGCCAGCGTGCATCCCTTCAATCCGTGAGGTTGGGGGCCTTCAGGCATTCACTTCAACTTCAAGGGACATCCTGCCACGCAGAGCCAGGCTTCATCGGCCGCCGCGGCTGTGGCCTGGGCGAGCCAGCCGGCCAGGTCACGGAAGCGGCGCAATTCGGGCTCTTCGGGGACGAGGCTCCAGCCCACCTCATTGCCCACGATCACCGTGGGCCATTGGGCGCTGCGGAAATGATCCAGGAGGCGGTTCCAGCCCTCCTGGATGGCTTCGTCGGAGGCTTCCATGCGCCCACCCAGCCAGACCGTGAGACAATCCAGCAGAACGCCGGAGGGTTTCGGATTCAGGTGCGCAAGGGCCTCCACCATGTCGCCCGGGGCCTCCAGGGTGCGCCAGGAAGCGGGACGTTCGGCGCGGTGGCGCCGCACCCGTTCCAGCATCTCGGTATCCTCGGGGTTGATGCGGTAGGTGGCGGCGTAGACCACATGCTCGCCCCAGGCCTTGGCGAAATCGAGAGCCAGCCGGCTCTTGCCGCTGCGCACGGGTCCCGTGACGAAGATGAGTTTGCCCATCCGAAGAGGATATCAGGCCCTTCCGAGACGCCAGGGCTTCAGCCTGCTTCTGCCTCCGGAGCGGTGTCTGAGCCGGATGTCCGCGGCATGAAACGGCGTCCGCCGGAAATCACCAGGAAGAGAATCGAGAGGGCTGACATGAAGATCCCGAAGGTCACGAGGACCGCGCTGAAACTGAAGCGTTCCGCCAGTGCGCCGAAGCCGAACATCGACAGAGCCATGGTGGACGAGCCGAAGGCGTTCATGATGCTAAAGACGCGCCCGGCCATGGCATTGTCGATGTTCGCCTGCAGGTAAGTCTCGTAGCAGGTGGCCGCGACGATGATCAGGGCGCTAACCAAGGCGAGCACGAGGCAATGGGGCCAGAGCGCCGCGACCCGATTCGCCTTGAGCAGACCCGAGAGCAGGGCGTAGCAGAGGCCCACGCCCAGGATGCCCGTCAGGAGCGCCGTGAGTTCCCGCTGCCGGAGATTGACGATGCTCAAGGCCACGGCCATCGCCACACCACCGATGCCGAGGGAAGTCTGCAACAGGCCGAGATTCTTCGCGTAACCGCCCTGCAATGCCCCCGCCAGCAGGGGAGTAGCCACCTGCAACGAGCCGACGAAGGCATGAAGGACGACGACGATCCCCAGGAAACCCAGCAGCGAACGATGGGAGAACACATAGGCATAGCCTTCGCGGAGCTTCCCGGCGATGGTGTTTTTCTTTTCAGCGGGTATGTGGCGATACGCGATGAAGGCCGTGCACCCCGCGGCCACAAGGAAGCTCCAGGCGTTGAAGTAGACGGTTATTCCATAGCCGTAGCGGATCGCCAGGAGCCCGCCGAGCACCGGCCCGATGATGGAGGAGAAGGAGTAGATGAACGAGCGCATCGCATTCGCGCGGGAGAGATCTCTCTTCGCAACCATCTGCGGGATGATCGCGGGAATGGTCGCGTTGAAGAGCGCGCTGAGGGCGGCCACCAGGATCTGGGAAAGCACGACCAGGGGGAACGTCAAGGCATGGAGCTGGATGGCGAGACCCACGCCCAGAACGACCAGGCCCCGGGACGCATCGGTGGCGATGAGGATCGTTTTGCGGTTCCAGCGATCGGCCAGGGAGCCGCAGAACAGGCCGCACACCACGAGGGATGCCATGGCGATGCCCAGCACAAGGCCCATCTTCGCGGCGGACTTCGTGGTCTCCATGACCCAGTAGGAAAGGGCCAGCAGGTAGACCTTGTCGCCGATCTGGGAGATCCACTGCCCGGCCAGAAGAAGACTCAAATTCCGGTTCACGAAGATACGGCTCAAGGACGGATGGACGGCCGATGATGGCGTGGGTTCGGGTGATTTCTCGATGTGGTCGTTCATGGCGATTCCTCCCACTGGGCGCTGGCCAGGAAAAGGAAGCATTCGGTGTGAAGCGATAGTCGGGTCAAGGGTGGATTTTCAACGCACCCACCGAAGGACTCTGACCCTCGCCAAATAAGAAAAAGAGGGTTCCAATGCTCTGGGGATACCTTGCTTGACGACCCACGCGCCGGTGAACTCTGACCCGACCGAATCACAAAAAAAAGGCCCCACCGGGGCCGGGCATTTACGTGTAATGCGACCCACTCGTCGATGAACTCTGACCCGACCGAATCACGTAAAAAAGGCCCCACTGGGGCCGAGCATTTGCGTGTATTGCGACCCACTCGCCGATGAACTCTGACCCGATCAAATCACAAAAAAAAGGCCCCACCGGGGCCTCTTTTTTGGATTTGATTCGGGTCAGACCTTCATGATCTCGGCGTCTTTGTGCTTGATGATCTCGTCCACTTCCTTGATGGAATCGTCGGTGAGCTTCTGGATCTGGTCCACGGACTTCTTGGAGGCGTCTTCGCTCAGGGGATTCTGTTTGTCCTTTTCGAGCTTCTTCACGTGATCGTTGGCGTCGCGGCGGACGTTACGGATGGCGGTCTTGATCTCTTCGCCCAGTTTGTTGACGAGCTTGGTGAGTTCCTTGCGGCGTTCCTGGGTGAGGGCGGGAATGGGCAGGCGCACCACGTTGCCGTCGTTGGCTGGGTTCAGGCCGAGATCGGATTTCAGGATGGCGGTTTCGATGGCCTTGATGGCGGTCTTGTCGAAGGGAGCGATCATCAGCATGGAGGCCTCGGGCACGCTCACGCTGGCGATCTGGCTCAGGGGCATCAAGGCGCCGTAGTACTCCACCTGGATGGTGTCCAGGATGCTGGCGTTCGCGCGGCCGGTGCGGATGGAGGCCATCTCCTTCTTCAGGGTCTCGAGGGAGGTCTTCATGCGCTTCTTGGCTTCGTTGAAGATCGCGTCGGGGTTGGCGGTGGCCGTGGTCATGGAGGCTCCTTCTGTTCGTCGGATGTCTGCTTGGTGGGGGAATGATATCAGCCCAGGCAGGTTGAGCACCGCGCTCCGGCCTGGAGGTTTTCGATGGCGCGCGGAACCTGGGAGAGATCCGAGACCTCCACCAGCTCCGCGCCGGGGTCGTGATCGGGACGGGGGCGCCCCTGGCGGTTCACCCAGATGGCCGTCCAGCCCGCCCGGAGCGCACCGAGGATGTCGTCGTTCCAGCTATCGCCCACCATGGCAATCTGGCCCGGAAAGAGGCTCATGCGCTTCTGGACCGTTTCAAAGGCCGCAAGCTCGGGCTTGAGGACTCCGGTCTCCGCGCTGAGGAAACGATTGGGGATCATCTGGACGAGCCCGAGCCGCTCCAGGAAGTCCATGTCGAAGCTCTGGGTGTTGGAAAGCAGGCCCACCCTCGCCACGAGGCGGGTGCGGGCCAAAGCATCGGTCACTTCTTCGAAACACTCCGCATCCGTGGCCGCCGCTTGGAAGATCCGGGCCATAGCCCCGCACTGCTCTTCGGTCATCTCCATGCAGGGCTTCCAGCGGTCCAGGAGGGCCTGGGCGCTAGTGTGGGCCTTGTCCATGGCATCTCGTTTCAGAGTCTGGAAATGGATCCGCTGCTCCTCGGTCATCAGCTCGAAGAGATGCTGGAAGGGATCCCCTCCCCGGCTGTGCACGAGGGTGTTCCAGAGATCGAACACCACCGCTCGGATCATTGGCCCCCCACATGCTTCTGGATCCGGAGGGGCACCGTGATGGGGATGCCCAGCACATCCAGCCCCATCTTGCCATCCAGGTGCCAGGTGCCGGGCCGCGCGCCGGTACCGACCATGCGGAGTGTATTCCATGACTGACGGAGATCCTGGTAGGAGAAGGAGAGATCGACGGCGATCGAACTGTGCGCGGACGGTTTGAGATCCATCCCTTGCTCTACGCTCATGATGCCGATGTCAGAGGTGCCTCCGTCCGATTCCAGGGAGATGCGGCCCGTGATCGCATGGGTCTGGAAGCGCGTGGTTGTGGGATTCTCCACGCCGATGATCAGGCGCAGGGCAAGCCGTGACTGATCCAGGGGCAGGGTCACGTGAAGACTTGGATCCACGCGCTCCAGGTTGAACTTGAGTTGCTTGGCGGCTTCGCGGTACCTGGCCGCGGGATCCATCCTGGTGCAGCCGTTCAGCAGGACCAGGGCCGGGATCGCGAGCCAATGGAGCTTCATCATTTCCCTCGGTAGATCACGCAGTTGTCTGCGGTCTCGAAGAGTTCCACCTGGCAAAGACCGGGCAATTGCGGGCTCAACTGCTCCCAAATCCAGGCGGAGATGTTCTCCGCCGTGGAAAGGGGGATGAGATCGTTGAGGAAGTGGTGATCCAGTTTCTTGATGACTCGATCATTCACGACCTTGGACAGGTCATCGAAGTCGATGATCATGCCTGTCTCCGGGTTCACCGTCCCCTCCAGGTTCACGAACAACTTGTAGCTGTGCCCGTGGAGATTCCGGCATTTGCCCGGGTGGTTGTAGATGAAGTGGGCGGCTTCGAAGCCGTATTCCTTGCGGAGAATCATGGGATCACACACCAGAAGTCCCGGACTGGGAGGGTCCATTGTACCGTCTCGGTTCCCCTGGGACGTTCCCGGAGGTTGTGAAACCGCCGAATTTTCATGACCAAATTTGGCTTCCCTCCGAACGCCGTCGATGAGTGAGAAAACCCAGGCTATATACCTGGCGTAGACCCATGAATCATCGCGTGCCCTTTTTGGGGTGAATCATGAACCGGAATGTCTCGCAAAAGTTGATGGTGCCCATGGCGGCCATCGTTCTTGTGATTGCCTTGGGGACCGCTTGGACCCTCTCTACGATCCAGGCGAGACAGTTGCGGGACGAGGCCAAACAGCAGGTCTCCGTGGCCGAGGAGGGACTCCTCGACACCTTGAATCTCACCAATGGCCTCCTTACCTCCAAGGTGGCCACCTGCATGAAATTCCTGCAGCTGGAAATCCGGCGCGCAGGGGCGGCGACCCAAGGCCCGGAGATCACGGCTGGGAAAGAGAAAGCCCCGGACCTGCTTATCGGAGGCAAGGCCGTTGGGAACAAGACTGAACTGCCTGAGGGCGTGGGTTCCCTGACGGAAGGCACTATTTCCATTTTCTCCAAACGGGGCGATGACTTCGTGCGGATCTCGACGAATGCCTGGCAGCCGGATGGTTCCCGGGCCATCGGCACGGTGATGGACCGGGAAAGCGCCGGCTACAAGGCGGTGAGCACCGGCCATACCTATTGGGGTCTCACGGACTTGTTCGGTCAGCCATACCTCACGACCTACGAGCCCTTGCGGGACGCGGGGGGCAATCAGATCGGCGTCCTTGGCGTGGGATTCCCGTTGTCCGAGTTGAAGCAAGTCTATGTGACTGTCCGGCGGGTCAAGGTGCTCAAGTCCGGGTTCCTGGCCCTCATCGACCACAGCGGCCACCTCCTCTTTTCCGGGAGCATGCTCGAGACTCCCGCGGATACCGACGAGGTGATCGCGAACGCGAAGCTGAAGGGGGGCGCCTGGGTGGTTAGCAAGAGGCCCTTCGAACCTTGGGGGTTCACCATTCTGACGGCTTATCCGGAGAAGGAGATCACGCGCCCCGTATGGATGATCCGGCTGGGAGCCCTCGGCTTGGCGATCGTGCTGGTGGCTGCCCTCACGTCGGCCCTCTACTTCATCCTCCGGAATTCCGTGCTCAGGCCTTTGAAGGGCGTGCTGGAGGGTATCGAGAGGAACGACCTCACCGTGCAGATCGAGAACCTGTCCGAGGATGAGATCGGTGAACTGGGGCGGGCCTTCAATGCCAGCACCCAGCAATTCCGGAGAATCTTCCAGAGCCTGGCCGGTGATGCGGACAACGTCGCCAGCGGCTCCACTCAGTTGAGTGCCACCGCGGACGAGATGCACACCACCAGCGGCGAGATCGCCGGTGTGTGCGAGCGCCAGCGGGTGAGCATGCACAGCGTGCTGGAAGGCATGGACCGTCTGTCGCAGGTGATCACCAAGATGAATGAAAGCTTGGCGCAATCCACCGCCCAGACGGACCAGGCCGTGATCGTGTCACGGGAAGGCGGCCAGGCCGGTGAAGCCACCGCCAAGGCCATGGAAGCGATCCGCGACGCCACCATGCGGATGGCCCAGGCCGTGAACGTGATCCAGGAAATCGCCAACCAGACGAACCTGCTATCCCTCAACGCCGCCATTGAGGCCGCCAAGGCCGGCTCCATGGGCCGTGGTTTCGCGGTAGTGGCAGGCGAGGTCCGGAAGCTCGCGGAACGCAGCGCCCAGGCCACCCAGGAGATCCAGGACCTCATCGACGAAGTGGATGCCTGCGTGGAACAGGGCACCCAGACGGTTTCCCGCAGCGTCGAAGCGCTCAACATCATTCACGGCCACATCGATTCCCTCGCCGAACATTTCCAGGGCATCGCCGAAGCCGTGGAAGAGCAGGTGGCCACCGGATCCGACGTCCGCAAGCACGTCGAAGCCACCAACACCGAGATCGAGCGCAGCGTTTCGGGCAGCCACGAACTCTCATCCACCGTGGGTGAAGTGGTGCGGACCGCCTCCGAGCTGGCCAAAGTCGCCGAAGGCCTGGCGGGCCACGTCGCACGCTACAAGATCTGAGAAAGCCAGCCCAGAGCCATATCCCGGCACCTTGCGCTAAACTGAACCCTCCGCGCCCATAGCTCAGGTGGATAGAGCAACGGCCTTCTAAGCCGTAGGTCGCAGGTTCGAGTCCTGCTGGGCGCACCAGAATTCACCAAGGGTCTCCGCAGAACGATCATTCGAATCCTTCCGGAGAGCGTGGACTCGAAACTGCGAGAGGCAGCCGGTCCGCGAGCCGCCCTTCGTGGAAGGACTAAATGTCCTTCCACGAAGGAACCAGCGGCGAGTGGAGACCGGCAACTGAGGTTCGAGTCCTGCTGGGCGCACCAGTGGAAATCCCTCGCTTCTTTCTACCGCTTCGCCCGCCAAACGAGCATGGGCAGGTAGTTTTCTCGATAGATCCACGCTAAATAAACCTCCAGGACCAGCACGACGAGCGCCGGGGGAAGTCCAGAGGGCGCTAAGAACATATGGAAGGCGACGATGTTCACGATGACCGGCGCGATCACGGCGAGGGCCAGCGGAACCCAGCGATTGCACAGCAAGAGCAGGCCGGTGGCCAGCTGGGTTCCCATGGCCAACTGGAGCAGGTAGCCCGTCTGAACCATGGCCCCGGCGAAGGTCATGGCGCCTTCAGGCAGTGCCTTCGCGGGCTGGGGCAGGAAGTTCAGGAAGCCGTTCAGCCCGGCGACCGTGAAGATGAATCCCATCAGGAAGCGGGCCACGACCGGCATCCATCGTTTGAAGCCTCTGGTTCCATTCTGATAGGGCCTTGTCGTTTCCATTCGTTGGCCTCTGAGTCATGCCTGACGGCTGAGACCTGAGATGGCCGTTCTTTTTTCCATGTGACGTCCAGTGGAACGTGAGAAAAGATACGGATGCAGGAGAATCTTCCCCATGGCCCTCCGGCGTTGGCCGCGTTTTAGGCGGCGCGACTCATGATTTTCCCCGTCCGCAGGCATCCTATGTTTGCTGGATCCATCCGGACGATTCTGTGAGCATCGCATCTTCCATTCCCCAGCTTGGCCCTGCGCAAAAACCGCTCGGACTCGCGATGATTCGAGTTCCTGGCGATTCGGACATGTCATTGCGTGGAACGGCATTCCCATGATGACCTACGTGGCCCTGCTTCGGGGCATCAATGTGGCTGGCCGTAAGATGATTCCCATGGAGGCTCTCCAGGCAGGCTGCGAGGATCTCGGCTGGACGAAGGTCCAGACCTATCTCCAGAGCGGGAACGTGGTCTTCGATGCAGAAGGGGAAGCCGCGCTGCTGGCCAAGTCCTTGAAGAGCCGCATCGTCCATGACTTTGGCCATGATGTCGAAGTGCTGGTGCTCCAGGCGAAGGATTTGAACAGGATCATCAAGGCCTGTCCCTTCAAGCAAAGGGCCGTGGGGGATGAATCCCATTTCCATTGCACTTTTCTGTTCGGAATGATTTCGGCGGAGCGCTTCCAGAAGCTGACTCTCCCCATTCAGCCTGGAGAGGAAGCCACCCTCGTGAAAGGCGCGGTGATGCTCCACTGCCCAGATGGGTACGGCCAGACCAAGCTGAACACCGAGTACTTCGAGAAAGCCCTTGGAATCGCCAGCACCAACCGGAACTGGAAAACCGTGCTGGCCCTGGCAGAACTCTGCGCGAGCCGCTGAAATCGGGCTGCCGTCAGACCACCAGCAGGGGGGCCATCACGGTAAGACCCCGATCAAGGGAACTGTCCTTCAGTGACTCCAAGGAGTGATCCCGGTGCGGCTATACGCTGATGGACCCCTCCATGGCGGACTGCCTAGGCGTATTCAGCGTATTCGCCCCCGCAAGGATGATTGGCCGACACCCAGCCCATGGGATCAATCCTAGTCATGGGACCAGGTCTTCCCGTCGGCTGCCAGACATCCAAACCGTGGAATACAGCATTCAGTAAGTAAATTTTATTATTGACAAAATCGGTAAACAGACTAATTTGATGCAACGGAGGACCCCATGCCACGACCGAACCGTGTCGATCACGCCTATGAACTCATCGGGCAGACTCCCGTTGTGCGGCTCAACCGGGTGGTGCCCGAGGGAGCCGCGACGGTTTTCGTGAAGCTCGAAAGCGCCAATCCCGGCGGCAGCGTCAAGGACCG
>DCFP01000075.1:16127-17384 GCA_002319925.1 Holophagaceae bacterium UBA1801
GCAGCGTCAAGGACCGCATCGCGCTCAACATCATCGAGGACGCGGAGAAGCGCGGTGTGCTGAAACCGGGGCAGGTGATCCTGGAAGCCACCAGCGGCAACACGGGAGTGGGCCTGGCTTTCGTGGCCGCGGCCAAGGGCTACGGTATGGCCCTGGTCATGCCCGATACCATGACCCTCGAGCGCCGGGCGCTGCTCAAGGCCTATGGCGCCGAGCTGATCCTCACACCGGGGGCAGAAGGCATGAAGGGCGCCGTGGACAAGGCCGAGGCCATGGCCAAGAGCGATCCGAAATACTTCCTCGCCTACCAGTTCGAGAACCCCGCCAATCCCGCGATCCACCGCCGCACCACAGCACTCGAAATCCTCGAGCAAGTGCCGGAGCTGGACGCCTTCGTGGCGGGCATCGGCACGGGCGGCACCATCACCGGCGTGGGGGAAGTCCTGGCGCAGAAGAAGCCGGGAACGCTCGTGGTGGCCGTGGAGCCGGAATCCTCGCCGCTTTTGACGAAGGGCTTCGCCGGTCCCAACAAGATCCAGGGCATCGGCGCCAACTTCGTCCCGGCGATCCTCAATCGCGAGGCCTACCAGCGGGTGGAAGACGTTTCGTACGACGACGCCATCGCCATGGCCCGTCGCCTCACCCGCGAAGAAGCCCTGTTCTCGGGCATCTCCACGGGGGCCATCGTCCATGCGGCCATCAAGATCGCGAAGGAACTCGGCAAGGGCAAGACAGTGGTAGCCGTACTCTGCGACACCGGCGAGCGGTACCTGAGCCATCCTCTTTATGCCGAGATCGATGGACCTGGAATTTGATTGGTTGATGTTCAGCCTTTGGGGATCGGCACTGGCACGGGGTCCGCGTGCCAGATCTCCTTGGCGTACTCCTGCACCGTGCGGTCGATGGAAAAGCGGCCCATGCCCGCGACATTGAGGATGGACATGCGCGCCCAGTCGGCGGGACGCGCATAGGTCTCCGAGGCCCGGGTCTGGGTCTGCACGTAGGACCGGTAGTCGGCGCAGTGGTAGTAGTGATCGGAATCCAGCAGGATGCGGGCGATGGAATCGAAGCGCCCGCCGTCGAGACGCGCGATGGTCTCGATGGTGTGCATCAGCTCCGGATCGTTGGAGGCCCATTCCTTGGGGTTGTAGCCCGCATCTCTGAGCTCGACGATGCCTTTCGCCGTGTGGCCAAAGATGAAGATGTTCTCGTCGCCCACCTCGTCCTTGATCTCCACGTTGGCGCCGTCCAGGGTGC
>DCFP01000075.1:17648-18281 GCA_002319925.1 Holophagaceae bacterium UBA1801
AGGGTGCCGATGGTGAGGGCGCCATTGAGGGCGGCCTTCATGTTCCCGGTGCCCGAGGCTTCCGTGCCCGCCGTGGAAATCTGCTCCGATAGTTCACAGGCTGGGAAGATCTGCTCCGCCAGGGACACGCGATAGTTCTCCAGATAGGCGACGCTCAGCTTGCCCTTGCAGACAGGATCCGAGTTGATGGCTGAGCCCAGCGCATTGGCCAGCTGGATGATGTTCTTGGCCACCCAGTATGCGGGCGCGGCCTTGCCGCCGATCATGACGGCGCGGGGAACGCCGCTGTCCTCGCCGTCCCGCAGGCGGTTCCAAAGGGTGACCACATGGAGCAGGTTCAGGAGCTGCCGCTTGTATTCGTGGATCCGCTTCACCTGCACATCGAACAGGAAGGCGGGATCCAGGATCGTGTCTTGCGCGGCCTTGATGCTGGCCGCGAGCTCTTCTTTGCAGTGCCGTTTGACGCGCAGCCATCGCTCCTGGAACCCGGTGTCGGTGACGAAGGCTTTGAGTCCCTTCAGCTCGTCGAGATCCTTCATCCAGCGATCACCGATGGCTTCAGTGATCAGTTTCGAAAGACCCGGATTGCACTTCAGCAGCCAGCGACGCGGCGTGATGCCGTTGGTCTTGTTG
>DCFP01000156.1 GCA_002319925.1 Holophagaceae bacterium UBA1801
TTCCTCGCGGAGCATCAATCCCTGGCGCAGAGCCTGGCGGGCCAGGCCGGGGTCGCCGTGAAGAACGCGAACTTGCGCGGCGACATCGAGCGGCTGCTGGAGGGTTTCGTCAACGCCTCGGTCCTGGCCATCGAGCAGCGGGATCCCGTCACCAGCGGTCATTCAGGGCGGGTCGCGGCCCTCACCGTGGGCTTGGCCGAGGCCATCAACGCCACTCCCAACGGCCTGTACGGCCCGGTCTACTTCAGCGAGAGCCAGCTGCGCGAGATCCGCTACGCCAGCCTGCTCCATGATTTCGGCAAGGTCGGCGTCCGTGAGCAGGTGCTGGTGAAATCCAAGAAGCTGGAACCCACCAAGCTCGAAATCATCCTCCAGCGGGTGAAACAACGGCAACAGGAGCAGATGTTCGCCCTCCTGCGGAAGGACTGGGAGTTGGGCCGGACCTTCGATCAAACCGTGTGGGACCGGGTGGCCGCTGATCAGGAACGGGAAACGGATCGCCTGATCGCCCTGATCATCCAGAGCAACGAGCCCACACTCATGCCCCAGGAAGTGGCCGACGGCCTTGGTCTTCTGGGCGACCTTTCCTACACCCACTGGAATGGACAGAGGGATCCCATTTTGGATGGGCAGGATCTCGATTGCCTCAGCATCCGCAAGGGTAGCCTCTCGGATTCGGAGCGCCTGGAGATCGAAAGCCACGTCACCCACACCTTCCGCTTCCTGCGGCAGATCCCCTGGACCAAGGACCTCGTGGGCGTGCCGGACATTGCCTTCGCGCACCACGAGCGCTTGAACGGACGCGGCTACCCGCGGCACCTCGCGGACCAGGACATCCCCGTGCAAAGCAAGGCCATGGCCATCTCCGATGTCTTCGACGCCCTCACGGCCCAGGACCGCCCGTACAAGGCAGCCGTGCCCCTGCAGCGGAGCCTCTCCATCCTGGCGGAAGACGCGAAGGCGGGGCATCTCGACCTCGCACTGCTCAACCTGTTCGTGGAAGCCAAGGTCTTCGCGCGCACGGTGGCCGCCACAGCCTGAAGGTGAGGCGGAGCCACGAATCGCACGAATGGAAACGAATCCGCACGAAGGCGAATTCGTGAAGATTCGCATGGATTCGTGTGATTAGAGCTTCTCTTTTCCCTCAAGGGAATCCTTGTGCGAAAATAGCCCTTCCGGAGATTTTCATGCCTGAACCTACCCCGACGAGTCCTAGAACCATCGACGTCCAGGGCATCATGGATCTGCTGCCCCACCGCTACCCGATCCTCCTGGTGGACCGGATCCTGGATTACGAGCCGGGCCAGTGGGTCCGCGGGCTCAAGAACATCTCCATGAGCGATCAGATCTTCCAGGGCCACTTCCCCAAGCGGCCCGTGTTCCCGGGCGTCCTGATCGTGGAAGCCATGGCCCAGACCGGCGGTTGCCTCATCATGCAGCAGTTCGAGGACCGCGCGAAGAAGGTCATCTACTTCATGGGCATCGATGCCGTGAAGTTCCGGAAGCCCGTCCTGCCTGGTGACCAGCTGATCATGGAAGTGAAGGTCGTGAGCATGAAGCCACGGATTTGCAAGATGCGGGGCGAGGCCTTCGTGGATGGCCAGAAAGTCGCCGAAGCCGAATTCATGTCCATGCTGATGGACCTAGTAGAGGAAGAATCCAAATGAGCATTGAAGTACATCCTTCGTCCGTCATCAGCAAGGACGCCCAATTAGCCGATGGCGTGGTCATCGGCCCCTTCTGCGTGGTCGAGGGCACCTCGAAGATCGGCAAGGGCACGCTGCTCCGCAGCCACGTGGTCATCGGGCCCCACACCGAGATCGGCGAGGACAACGATATCCATCCCCATGTGACCCTGGGCATGGGACCCCAGGACCTGAAGTTCAAGGGCGCGCCCACGCGCCTGCAGGTGGGCAACCGCAATGTCATCCGCGAGTGCAGCACCTTCCATCGCGGCACCGAAGGTGGCGGCGGCCTCACAACCATCGGCGACGACAGCCTCTTCATGGTGGGCTCCCACATCGGTCACGACTGCCACGTGGGCAACAAGATCATCTTCGCCAACAACGGCACCCTGGCGGGCCACGTCCACGTGGGCGACGGCGCCACGGTCGGGGCGTTCTCGGCGGTGCACCAGTTCTGCAATGTGGGCGACCATGCCTTCATGGGCGGCTTCACCGTGGCCACCATGGATGTGCTGCCCTACATGAAGACCGTGGGCGCTCGCGACACCAAGAGCTACGGCGTGAACACCATCGGCCTGCGCCGCAAGGGCTTCGCCGAAGAGAGCATCGTCGGCCTCAACAAAGCGCACCGCATCCTCTTCCACAAGAATCTGTTGCTGGAGGACGCCTTGAAGCGCGTCGAGCAGGAGTTCGGGAATCTGGCCGAGGTGGCCTACCTGGTGCGCTTCATCCGCGCCGCCAAGCGGGGCATCCACCGTGGCTAATTTCGCCACGGTGGCCATCATCGGCCTGCCCAATTCAGGGAAGTCCACCCTGCTCAATGCCCTCGTGGGCGAAAAGCTGGCGGCTGTGAGCCAGACGCCGCAAACGACGCGCGGACGCATCCTGGGCGTTGTGAACCGCGGTTCCGTGCAGCTGGCCTTCCTCGACACACCGGGTATCCACGAGGCCAAGCACGTGCTGAACCAGCGCATGCTGAAGCACGTGGAAACGGCCCTGGCGGAAGCGGATCTGCTCCTCTGGGTCGTGGATGCCGATGGTTTCCTGGGACCCGGCGAACGGGATCTGGCCAAACGCTTGAAGAAGGCGAAGCAGCCGGTCTACCTGCTTCTGAACAAGCTCGACCTGCTGTCCAAAGGCCGTCTGCTCGAGAAGGTGACCCAGTACAAGGACCTGATGGGCTTTCGCGAGATCGTGCCCATCGGCGCCAAGCTGGGACAGAACCTGGAGCCCCTCTGGAGCATCCTGGAGCGTGACGCGCCCCAGGGTGACTGGCACTTCCAGGACGACACCTTCACGGACCAGACCGAGCGGGGCATGGCCATGGAGTTCATCCGCGAGAAGGTGCTGCGGAAGACCCGGGAGGAAGTGCCCCACGGCGTGGCCGTGATCATCGAGCGCTGGATCGAATCCGGCCAGGATGAGTATCCGGAAGATCTCGGGGAGGGCGGTACCTTCATCCAGGCCCAGATCCTGGTGGAGCGCGCGAACCACCGCAAGATCCTGCTGGGCAGCGGCGGCGAGATGATCCGCGACATCCGCCAGAGCGCGCAGCGGGAGCTGAAGAAACTGCTCCAGCGGCCCGTGCGTTTGGAATTGCACGTGAAAGTACAAGAAGATTGGCGGAACCGGCCGGAGCAGTTGGATCGGCTGAATCTCTGATTCGGCGTTCCACCCTTTGAAAGCTCACCACCAAGAACACCAAGGGAAAGACACCAAGAGCACCAAGAAATGCTGTTCTTGGTGCTCTTGGTGTCTTGCTGGTGAGTGATATCTTTTCGTGCGCGCCTAGTCTGAGGAACAACCATGAAACTCGCTCCGGGGTCCTCCATCGTCATCCTCACCGGTGCGGGCATCTCGGCCGAATCAGGCCTGCGCACCTTCCGTGCGGCGGATGGTCTGTGGGAAGACCATCGCGTGGAAGATGTGGCGACGCCCGAAGCCTTCGTCAGGGATCCGCAGCTGGTTCAGCGCTTCTACAACGAGCGGCGGCAGCAGCTAAAGAACGTGCAACCCAATGCGGCCCACCATGCCCTGGCGCGCCTGGAGCGGGAATGGCCCGGCGATGTGCTCGTGGTGACCCAGAACGTGGATGATCTCCACGACCGCGCCGGAAGCCGGAATCTGATCCACATGCACGGTGAGCTGCTGAAGGCGCGATGCCTCGTCTGCGGACACGTCTGCTCCTGGAGCGACGACATCCTTGCGGAAAGCGCGTGTCCTTCCTGTGCCAGAATCGGCCGATTGAGGCCCCACATCGTCTGGTTCGGCGAGATGCCCCTGGAGCTGGACCGCATCGGAGACGCGCTGGAGCGGTGCCACCTCTTCGCCGCCATCGGCACCTCCGGCAACGTCTATCCCGCCGCCGGCTTCGTCTCCATGGTTGCCCCCGGCACCCACACCCTCGAACTGAACCTCGATGCCTCCATGGTCAGCTCTGTGTTCACCAAGTGCCGGCAGGGAAGAGCGACGGAGCTGGTACCGGCATGGGTGGAAGAGTTGTTGAAGTAATCAGTGGTCAGTGACCGGTGGCCGGTGGCCAGTTAATAGAAGAACGCGGCCCCAGGCCGCGCTCCTCAACTGACCCCTGACCACCGATCCCTGACCCCTAGACCTTAAATCTCGACACCAGCGCGCTGAGGTTGTCCGCGGCTCGGCTGAGGTCATCGACGGTTCGTGTGGTTTCGCGGATGGTGGCGGCCATCTCTTCCGTGGCTGCGGCGTTCTGTTCGGCGATGTTGGAGAGGTCGCCCATGACGCTCACCACGGTGGTGCTGTCCTGGCTCTGGCGCTGGCTCTGGTTGCCGATGGCCTTGATGCGCTCGCCGCTGGCGGTGATGGATTCCTGGATGCTCTTCAACACGGAACCCGCCGTGTTCACCATGGTGCTGCCATCCTCGATGCTCTTGCTGGAGGTGTGGATGAGGGTGGTGATCTCCTTGGCTGCCTGGGCGGAGCGCTCGGCCAGCTTGCGGACTTCCTCGGCCACCACGGCGAATCCCTTGCCGTGCTCACCGGCCTTGGCGGCCTCGATGGCAGCGTTGAGGGACAGCAGGTTGGTCTGGTTGGCGATCTCCGTGATCACCGTGAGGATGTTGCCGATCTGCTTGGAATTCTGATTGATGGCCTGCATGCCGGTGATGGCCTCGCCCACGGCCTTGCTGCCCTTCGTGGCCGCGTCCTGGGCCTGGTCGAACACCTGCAGGGCATTGGTGACGTTGGAGTAGACCACCTGGGAGGACTGGGCGATAGTACCCACCTTGTCGTTGGCCTGCTTGACGCTGGTCTTCTGGTTCTCGGCGGTCTGGGCGATGGAATCAGCGCTGGAGGCCATTTCCGTCATGCCCGCGGTCATTTCCAGAGATCCCGAGGCAATGGTCGTGGAGATGGTGATGACCTGGTTGACGATGCCTTGGATGTTCTCCACGAACCGGTTGAAGTTCGTGGACAGCTGGGCGATCTCGTCCTTGCCGTTCACGTCGAGTCGGGCCGTGAGATCACCTTCGCCCTCGGAGATGTCCCTCATGCGCGAACGGATGGTGTCCAGCGGTTTCACAAGTGCGTTGCTGAGCATGAAGGCCGCGGCGAACCCGATCAGCACCACGAAGATGCCCACTCCCAGCATCCATCCGAGACTCTTGGCGATCTCGCGATTGATGCGGCCCGTGTTCATGGCGACCAGGAGGTAATACTTCTTGGCCGCGTCACCACCGGTCATGTCGATGGGCACATTGATGACCAGGTAGCCGGACTTCGAATAGGTCGCGTTCTTCAGACCGCTAGCTTCCAGGGGCTCGGAGAGGGAAAAGGCGTCCAGCGTAGCGTCCTCTTTCCCGAATTTCTGGAAGGATTTTGCTTCCCGTTTGCCGCCCGTGAACACGACGACGGCCGTCATGCTGACATCGGCATCTCCTTTGACCCGCTCCAGGGTCTTTTCCGTGGAGCCGGAGGTGGAACCCAGGTCATCGTTGAGAATATCAACACCAATCGACGCTGCAATGAGATTGGCCAGACCATTACCCTTGACCTGAAGGGCATTGGTCTGGGCGCTCTTGAGCATCCCAACGGAGACTGAGATGAACACCAGGCCCAGGAAGGCGGTCAGGGTCAGGATGGAAAAGGTCAGCTTTTTCCTGATGGTTAGATTTTTCCAGAGGCCCATCGGAAATCTCCTCGAGAATCACGGTTTCAAGAGGCTGATCGGATGGTGCAGACGGACAGGTTAATTCTGGCAAGCCCTTCTCGAAGCCAACTTGTCCAATCAGCCCATTGCCCTAGGATGGTCCGAGGCGGCATCCCCGGGTTTTCATACGGATTGGCTTCCAGTCAGATAAAAGCATGACCACCGACCGCACCAAGACCACCAAGAAAAGCTAGCCAGGACTGCATCCCTTGGTGAACTTGGTAGTAAATCCTATCTAGTACCGGGCATTCTCCTGATTCAGCCGATCAGCCTTGCTTAATATCGGGATCCAAAAAAGGCGGTGCCGATGCGCACCTGATCGGAACCAGCCGCGATGGCCTCTTCGAGATCGTCGCTCATGCCCATGGAAAGCCGCAATGCCATGCCTAACCGCTGCTGCCATTCCTCCCGCAAGCGGGACAGATTCCCAAAGGCAGCCGCGTCGCCCGGAGGGGGAATGGCCATGAAACCTGCCAGCGTGAGGCGCGGAGTCCCTGCCAATGCTTGCACGATGGCTTCAATCCCGGATGCGGAACATCCGCCCATCTTGGTTTCCTCGCCCCATAGGTCCACCTGTAGCCAGACATGCCGCTCGAGGTTCAGTTCCTCCGCGAGGTGCGCCAGGCGCGCGGCCAGTTCGGGCCGGTCCAGGGTCATGATCTCCTGGAAATGTTCCAGGGCTGGCTTGGCCTTGTTCCGCTGGAGGGGGCCAATGAGCACGAAGCGAAGGTCCGGTAATTCCTGTGCCTTGGTGCTGCCTTCCTGGACGTAGTTCTCGCCGAAGGTCCGGAAGCCCAGCTCCGCCGCGGATCGGATGAGCGAGGACGGCTGCCGTTTCGAGACGGGCAGCAGTTCCACGGAACGAACCTCGCGGCCATGGGTCTCGCAGGCCTGGCGGATGCGCTCCTGGAGCGCCTGGACCCGATCCGCCAGCAGGTTCATGAAGTTGTCGGGACGTAGAGAATCCGCTGGCAGGATTCGCAGTTCAGCGTCTTCTTCTCCCGCAACTGGGCCAGGAAAGGCCCACGCAGCTTGGTCCGGCAGCCGGTGCAGGTGCCGTTCTCGACGGCGACCACCGCGCGGCCATGGCGGCCCTGGATCAAGCGGTTGAAGCGGCCCAGCTCGATGGGTTCGAGCTTCGCTTCCAGTTCATGCTTGCGGTTCAGGGATGAGTCGCGGGCCTGGATCTGATTCTCATGCTCCGAAAGAAAGATCCGGTGGAGCTCGTCGAATTCGGTCTGAGCCTTGTCCTTCAGTTCGGTCAATTCCGAGAGTTCCTTTTCGAGGACCTGGATCCGGCCTTCGAGGTCCTTCAGGGGCTTCGAAATAGCGGCCTTCTGGCGTTCCCGTTCATCCAGTTCCCGGATGGCCGCCGTGTATTGGATCTTCTGCGTCGACTGCTTCAGGGCTTGCCGTGCGAGATCCTCGAGCCGCTGGGCCAGTCCCAGCTCCCTGGAGAGTGAGGTCTGGCTGGTCTTGGCGTCCGTCAGTTCCTTCCCCATGATTTCAAGTTTCCTGGAATGTACCTTGAGATCCGCGTCCAGCTTGGCCATTTCCGGCGGGAAGGCCGTCAAATCCCGCTGGATGGTGGAGAGATTGTCGTGGATGGCCTGAAGTTCGAGGAGTACGGGCAAGTGGCTCATGGAATCCAGGATACTCCTCCATCTTCTGTTACGGGTGGAGAGAGAGCGGGCATCTGAGTGATGGAATTGTAACAGTAAAATATTATTAGTCGCAGACACTAAGATTATGAGAAAAGCCTATAGAAAATGGCTTGACAGGCACATGGGACGCGATACATTAGCACTCGCTCACTATGAGTGCTAACAACCATCCCCCCACGGGGTCTCTGACATGGAGGAATTCATGAACATCACTCCCCTTTACGACCGCGTGGTGCTGAAGCGCCTGGAACCTGCCGAGACCATGAAGGGCGGCATCATCATCCCCGACACGGCCAAGGAGAAGCCACAGCGCGGCGAGGTGGTGAGCGTCGGCGACGACGCCCACCTGATCAAGGTGGCGGCGGGGGACCGGGTGCTCCTCCCCAAGTACACCGGCACCGAGATCCGCGTCGACGCGCGCGC
>DCFP01000085.1 GCA_002319925.1 Holophagaceae bacterium UBA1801
CCGATGATCTTGCGCTTCTGCTCGGGATCGCTGACATTGGCGAGGGCACCCAGGAATTGCTTGGAGGCGTCCACCCACCGCACGTTCAGATCGAAGGGCGCGAAGGCTGCCTGCACATGCTTCATCTCGTCCTTGCGCATGAGGCCCGTGTCCACGAAGACGCAGGTGAGCTGCTTGCCGATAGCCTTGTGCAGCAGCAGGGCCGCTACGCTGGAATCCACGCCGCCGGAAAGGCCCAGCACCACGGTGCCGTCGCCCACCTGCTTCTGGATGTCCTTGATCTTCTCTTCGATGAACTGACCCGCGTTCCAGTCCAGCTTCATGCTGCAGACATGGAGGAAGTTCAGCAGGAGCAAATTGCCGCGGGTGGTGTGCGTGACTTCGGGATGGAACTGGATGCCGAAGCGGCGCTTGGCGCGGTCCTCCATGGCTGCGACGGGGACACCGGGCGTCTTGGCGGTGACGAGGTAGCCCTCCGGCGCCTTCTCCACATGGTCGCCGTGGCTCATCCAGACCAGCTGTTCCTTTTCCATGCCGTGGAACAGCACGCTATCGCCATCCGTCACCTGGATGGTGGCCTTGCCGTATTCCCGCTTGGTCGCGCGGTGGAGCTGGCCGCCGAGATCCCGGGCCAGGAGCTGCTGGCCGTAGCAGACACCGAGGATGGGCACACCCAGCTCGAGAATCGCGGGATCCAGACCAGGTGCGCCCGCTTCCAGCACGGAATTGGGTCCGCCCGAAAGGATCACGCCCCGCAGATCGGCGCCAGCAATGTCCTTGGCCTTGGCTTCCGGGCCGTAAACCAGGCCGAACGCACCCAGTTCCCGCAGGCGCCGCGTGATGAGGCGCGTGTACTGGGAACCGAAATCCAGGATGGCGATGCGTTCGTGATGCAAGGGATCCTCCGGGCTGGTCGTTCAAAGAAATCAAGCTTCTTTGAGGATACCTGATCCGGGCGGTCTCCTTCCGCGACCCTCATCACGTTCGGTGGAATTCAGTCCTTCCTGAAGAACTCGTCCGTCTCCTGGAGCACCCAGGAACGGCCTTCCTTCTTGTACGTGGCATGGCGCTCCTTGGTGTCACCGATCTTCACATCCGGATGCAGGGCCTGGAAGAGCGCGAACTGGGCCGTGGGCTTCGACAGACGGATCTGGTAGGTCACCTTGAGCCCATCCCGGGTGGGTTCCTGCTTCAGGGCCTTCACGAACTCGGCTTCCGCCGCGGGGATCGAGAAGCCTTTCGGCGTGGAGTGGATGAAGGAAGGCGCGCCAGAATTCACCTTGAACCGGAACTGCTCACGATCCCCCTCCACCTTGCGATCCACGGAAAACCATCCCGTCTTCGACAACTGCTCCTGCATGGCCACCAGCTTCGCATGATCAGGGGAGCCCTTGATGGCGCTGTCCGCTTCAGGCACGCGGATGTCCACGGTCACGGGATAGTCCTGACGGATGTCCTTCTCGGCCTCGGAGCGGCTAAGTGTAGACGAGCCACAGGCCACGAAGAGGACGAGGGCAGGGGGAACAAGGAAACGTCGCATGAAACCTCACGGAGAATTTAAGGAATAAAAACAAAAGCAATAAAACAGGATTGGCAGGGTGGACAGGATGGACAGGATGAAAAGCACAGGCCACCTGCTTTTATCCTGTCTATCCTGCCCATCCTGTTTACCTTTTTGTCTTTTCTTTATCCCTTCATCGTGTTCAGAACAGGAACAACTCCGTGCTATCGGGGTTCTTCCCGAAGAATGTCACATCGTCGATGTTCTTGATGAAGGGGCCGCGCAGCAGGGTCCAGAGGAGCCGCTCGATGCCGATGCCGCCGCCGAAGGTTTCGGGGAACAGGGGCCTGCCTTGGCCATCGCGGGAGAGGGCGACCGTGAGGAATGGGCCGTAGCCGCCAAGGGCTTCCAGGTTCTGGATCTCGCCGGTCTCGTCGAGGATGGGCGCTTCGGGGATCACGCCGTTGTCCAGGAGCCGGGCCACAATGGCCTCGGGCAACCATTCTCGGAGTCCGCCGCTCAGAACTTCCTTCGCTGCGGAGGTGGTGCCGTCCTTTTGGCGGCCCTTCACGCAGAGATCGTAGTTGAAGATCTCGCGGCTGGTGAACTCGCGGATGGCGCGGCGGCTGCCATCCCGGCGCAGGTAGGGATAGATCAGATCGTAGTTCTCGCGCATGAGGCCCACGACAAAGAAGAACTGGGACTCCGTGGCTTCGCCCATCTTCCGTTCGAGATCCTCCGTGCCGTATTTGGCCTCGGCCTCGGTCTGATAGAAAACCGGGAAGGGCTTCTCGGGAAGATCGATGCGGACGCCTAGGGCGTCGAGGCTGTCCCCGGCCAGGCGCTGGACCTTGGCGAAACCGGCTCGTGTCATGCCTTCGAATAGCTTCAACGCCTTCCCCAGATCCTCCTGGAGGATGGCGGTGACTTCCCGCGGCTTGTCCAGGTATGCGTCCAGCTGCAATTCCCGGTTGCGGCGCACTTCCACATCCAGCTGGCTGAAGTCGATGAGGTAGCGGCCCCGCTGGCGTCCGTGGGGATCGGCGGGCTCCAGGCGGATGTTGGGGGAGTCCACGAAGATGCCCTTCAGATGCGGGTTGTGGCAGGCCAGGAACTTCGCGTAGATCATGCTGTGGGTCGTCACGTAGTCCGAGCCGCGGTAGGGGATCTCGGGCAAATGCTCCACGGTATGCGCCAGGGGATCCGTCACGAGGCTCACGGAGACCCGCTCCAGGTTCAGCAGACCCTCTTCCACCAGGTGATCCATCATGCCGGCCACGAGGGCCGTGCGGACCCGTGAGACGTGATAGAGCGTCTCCGAACGCCATTTGTCGAGGTAGCGGTCGTCGATCTCCTGTTTGAGGGAACTGCCGCGGGAGGCCAGAGAGCGCTGGAAGCGGTTCAGGCGCTGGCCAACGAGGGTGTAGGGGTCGAGGGCGGTGGTGGTCATGGAAGGCTCCGTGGAGTGGTGGGGATAAAAACGAAAAACCCCGGTTCGCTCGATCGCGAATCGGGGTGGAAGAACTGTCGGATTGGCTTAGGTCTAGCTCATGCCCTCACCGACCACCACGCCGTTCGCGCGGAGGCCGTTATTATTGCGGTTGTTCTGCCGCATCAGGTGGCTGAGGGACATTTGGACAAAAACCAGATATATCAGGATGGGATGAGACATTGAAGCTGTCAAGAAGGCCCGGCCCATCGATTCAAAAAGCACTCCCACCAAGGGCACAAAGAAAAGCATGGGTATGACTGCATTCCTTGGTGTTCTTGGTGCTTTTACTTGGTGCCCTTGGTGGTCATTCTTTTCGAATGTGACCGGCGCAACATCGGCGACAGAGAACCATTTGCAGGTATGCAGGTACACTTAGCGCGGCAAAAGCCTTTTCCCCTTCCGAGAGGTACAACGTGAACCAGCAATTCTTGAACTACTTGTCAACCGAGACTCAGAAATTGCGCGAACAGGGCCTCTTCAAGGTCGAGCGCACGATCACCTCGCCCCAGCAGCCCCAGATGGTGGCCAATGGCAAGAAGGTGGTCTGCCTGTGCGCCAACAACTACCTGGGTTTGGCCAATCATCCGGCGCTGCGCCAGGCGGCCAAGGACATCATGGACACCCACGGCTTCGGCATGGCCTCCGTGCG
>DCFP01000037.1:0-1368 GCA_002319925.1 Holophagaceae bacterium UBA1801
TCGAGTTCATGGGATGCCCCGGCGGGTGCATCGGTGGCGGCGGCCAGCCCATCCCCACCAGCCCCGAGATCCGCATGGCCCGCGCCAAGGCGATCTACCAGGAAGACTCGGACTACCCGATCCGCAAGTCCCACGAGAACCCCGCCGTGCTAAAGATCTACGGCGAGTTCCTCACCGAAGGACCTTGCGGGCACAAGAGCCACAAGCTCCTGCACACCCACTACGTCCCCCGCGGGAAGTACATCGAGTAGGATATTCCGCAAGACCAGCGAAGGCCGGACACTTGTCCGGCCTTCGTGTTTCAATGTGTCGTGGAGCTGCCATGCCTGAATCTCCCTCGATCCTGACTTATGTTTCTCCGGAACAGGGAAAGCACGAAGCCTTCCCGGAGAAGGAACAGGCCATTCTGGACCTCATCAACCAGAAGATCGCCGCCGCGCCCACGCTCAGCGATCTCATGGACTTCCTCTTCGAGACCATTCGCGGTTTGTATCCCTGCGACCGCGTGGGCCTGGCTTTCCTCGAAGAGGACGGCCGGCGCGTGGTGGCGCACTGGACCCGGGCTCTCTACGAACCGCTGTTCCTGAGGAAGGGATACTCGGAAGACACCGGCCAATCGAGCCTCCGCACGGTCCTCCAGGAAGGCTCTCCCCGCATCATCTACGATCTGGAGGCCTACCTGAAAGAGCACCCGAAGAGCGTGTCGTCCTCCGTTCTCGTGAAGGAAGGTGTGAGGTCCAGCATGACCTGTGTGCTTGCCGTGGAGGGCCGTCCGGTGGGCCTCGTCTTCCTGAGCTCGCGCCAGGCCGATAGCTACACGCCCTACCATGTGCATTTGTGGCAGGCCATCG
The DNA here is from genome assembly GCA_002319925.1 of Holophagaceae bacterium UBA1801. Lineage (GTDB taxonomy): Bacteria > Acidobacteriota > Holophagae > Holophagales > Holophagaceae > UBA1801. The sequence continues at coordinate 852 of DCFP01000037.1, forward strand.
CCGAACGATTGTCCCAGGCGGTGGAAAAGACTTGGCACATCGAGCAGCTCACCGCGGCCAACCAGGCCTATACCGAGATGCTCGGCTTCGTGAGCCACGAGCTGAAGAACCCCGTGGCGAGCATGATCACGGACGCCCGCGTGCTGACCCAGGGCTACATGGGTCCCCTCGAGCCCAAGCACGCCGAGAAGCTGGAGAAGCTCATCAAGAAGGGTGAGTATCTCCTGGACCTGGTGAAGAACTACCTGGATCTCGCGCGGGTGGAAGGCGGGCAGCTCAATCCCAGCCCTAAGAAGATCGATCTCATCGCCGATGTCATCGAGCCCGCCATCGATATCGTGCTGCCCCAGTTCCAGGAGAAGCACCAAACCCTGGAGCGCATCTACCCCTTGCATCCCATGTCAGTGGAGGCGGACCCCGCGCTGCTCAAGATCGTCCTGGTGAACTTCCTGGGCAATGCCGCCAAGTACGGCAACACGGAGGGCAAGGTCCGCGTGCGCGTAGAAAAGGATTCGAG
>DCFP01000037.1:1606-2162 GCA_002319925.1 Holophagaceae bacterium UBA1801
GCGTGCGCGTAGAAAAGGATTCGAGCGGCTTCCTGGTGGGGGTCCGCAATGAAGGCCCCGGCTGGCCGCCCGAGGAGCGCACGAAGCTCTTCCGGAAATTCAGCCGCCTCCAGACGCCGGAGCTGCAGGCCAAGAAGGGCACAGGCGTTGGGCTCTACACCTCGTGGCGCATCATCCATCTCCACGGCGGCCGCATCGATGCCCACTCGGCACACGGGCATTGGGCCGAGTTCAACTTCGAGATTCCCCAGCCCCTCCCTACAGTGTCCGCTTGAAGAGCTTGGTCGCGAGTACAAGCGCCAGAGCCCCGAATACACCCAGGAACAACAAGTCCATCCCGATGGCGCTGAAGCCAGCCTCCTTCAGCAGGACGGCCTTGAAACCATGCACGGCGTACGTGAAGGGATCCGCCACCGCGATGGCGCGAAGCCAGGGGGGGAAGGCGCCGATGGGATAGATGGAGCCGCTGGGGAAGAACAGCAGCGTGTTCAGGATCCCGAACATGGCCCTCGGCACGAGAGGGTCCTCGATCCGCACCATCAGCAGGAACATCATG
>DCFP01000037.1:2403-2568 GCA_002319925.1 Holophagaceae bacterium UBA1801
GCACCATCAGCAGGAACATCATGGCGTTGAAGGCCACGGACGTCGCGACGATCATCAGCCCCAGCTGGATCAGCGTGAGTGGATCGAAGATGACGCTGATACCCGCGATGAGTGAGCCCAGGAGTGTGATCACCGCCCCCGCCATGATGCCTTTGATGGCACCCG
>DCFP01000054.1 GCA_002319925.1 Holophagaceae bacterium UBA1801
CATGCTGGGGGGATCGGTGTTTGTAGAAAAGAACACGATGTGTCCCACAAACCCCGATCGCCGCAGGATGGAGTAGATGATCGGGGTTTGAGGAAAAAAACAAGATGTATTCCCACATCCTCACCAGCGGCGTAACCGTCGGTTTCGGCGGAAGTGCGGGACTGGAGGCCCCCATCGTGATCACCGGATCCGCCCTCGGCTCCAACATCGCCACCCGGCTAAAATTCAACGACGGAGAGAGGATCCTGCTGCTTGCCTGTGGCGCCGCTTCGGGTATAGCCGCCGTGTTCAACTGTCCCATCGCGGGTGTGATCTTTGCCTTTGAAGTGCTGCTCACCGACATCACCATTCCGCTGTTCATTCCGTTGCTCATCTCTACCGCAACCTCCATCATCGTTTCAAAACTGCTCTATAACGGCCAGCTTTTCTACCTCATCACCAACGACTGGTATTATCATGCCATCCCGTTTTACATTCTGCTCGGCATCATCTGCGGTCTTCTCTCGGTGTACATCACAAGGGTCTCGCTTTTCGTGGAGGAGAAGATGGGAACCGGCCGGGCTGCCTACGTGAAAGCCATAGCCGGCGGACTCATTCTCGGAGGGATGATCTTTCTTTTTCCTGCACTCTTCGGGGAGGGATACACCACTGTGAATGCACTGCTCAACGGATCCTACCCGGAGGTGGTTTCCAACAGTCCTTTTGTTTCTTTTTCAGAACATCCGTGGACACTTCTTCTCATCGTTTTCATCATTGTGATGATCAAACCTTTCGCAACGGCGCTCACGCTCGGATCAGGCGGTAACGGCGGAATCTTCGCCCCTTCCCTTTTCATCGGCGCTCTTACCGGTTTCGGGCTTGCCTATCTGGTGAATACCACCGGTGTCAGTGCCCTTCATGTCAGCAATTTCGTCGCCGTCGGCATGGCCGGTATCATGGCAGGTGTGATCCATGCACCGCTCACCGCCATCTTCCTGATCGCTGAAATAACCGGGGGATACGTTCTTTTCGTTCCGCTGATGATCGTCTCTGCCTTGTCGTACTTCATCAGCCGGTATTATGAACCTTACTCCATCTATACCAAAAAACTTGAACAAAAAGGGCATGCCGTGACACACGACAAGGACCTGAATGTGCTGCGCCAGATCATTTTGAGTGATCTTATTGAAAAAGATTTTATTCCGGTCAGCATATCCGGCACGTTTCAAATATTGAAAGATGCCTTTACAAAAAGCAACCGGAACGTTTTTCCCGTTATAGATGATGACAATTTGTTTATCGGGATCATCCTTCTGGATGATGTGAAGGAGCTTTTGTTAAATCCTGATGCGAATGAGACTGTCGCCATCGCAGGACTTGTCAACCGTTCGGTACTCATCATCGAAACGCATGAATCGATGTATAATGTGATGAAGAAGCTTGAAGGTTCCAACCTCTGGAACATTCCTGTGACCGAGAACGGGAAATATGTCGGATTTGTTTCCCGGTCGACGATATTATCGTACTACCGGAAAATCATGCAAAAGAACAATTCTCTTTTCTGAGGATCAGACGAACGACTGCAGGTCGTAAAGTTTCTTGTACACTTTATTGTCTTCAAGCAATCCGAAGTGGGTGCCGCGTTCCACCAGTTCCCCGTTTTGAAGAACGATGATCTCATCGGCAAACTGGATTGTGGACAGGCGGTGAGCTATCACGATGGAGGTACGGTTGCGCATCAGGTTTTCCAGCGCCTGCTGAACCAGCCTTTCTGATTCGGTATCCAGGGATGAGGTGGCTTCGTCGAGAATCAGGATGGGAGGATCCTGCAGCAAAGCCCGGGCAATGGCTATGCGTTGTCGTTGACCACCGGAAAGGGTGGATCCCGTTTCAGCCATCGGGGAGTTGTAGCCCTTCGGCATCGCCATGATGAAGTCATGGGCATACGCCTTCCGCGCTGCGGCCTCCACTTGTGCGCGGCTCGCCGTTAGGCCATAGGCGATGTTGTCGTGAATCGTGTCCATGAAGAGCAGCGTCTCCTGCGTGACAATGCCGATCCGCTTTCGCAGTTCCCGTGGATCAAATTCGCGGATGTCGATTCCATCGATGGTGATTCGCCCCTCATTAGGATCAAAGAAGCGCGGTACCAGGTTGACAAGGGTTGTTTTGCCACCGCCTGAGCCACCCACGAGGGCGACGGTCTCGCCCTTTCGCACGGTGAGGTCAAGCCCCTTTAGAACCTCGTCCTTGCCGTAGCTGAATTTGATATTTTCCAGCTGAAGCAGTTTGGGATGTTCTGGCATGGGAGTTGGATTTGCAGGACCAACCAAAGTTGGTTTGGAATCGAGTAAGCGAAATACCCGCTCGAGGGCGACGGTGCTCATCTGAAGATCAGCGTACATTTTGGTAAGTGAACGAATCGGATCATAGAGGGCATAGATCACCAACAGGAAAGCCAGGAATTCGCCACCTGTCATGGCGCCGGATTTGATTCGTATCGTGCCATATAAGGCTAAACAAGCGAGTAATAAGCCACCCACCGTTTCCATTACGGGACTTGAAAGACCCTGGATGCGAACCACCTTCATGCCAAGGCTGTAAAGGCCGTGGCTTAATCCTCGGAAGCGCGTGCTCTCATAGTCCTCTCGGGCAAAGGCTTTCACAACGCGCATGTTGGACAGAACTTCTTTGAGGCGTTGGAGCAACATATCCTGGCCGCCCTGCGCCCTGTGACCTTGACGCCGGATCATTTTGGAGAAGTAGCGAACAGGCAGAAAGACGCAAGGAAAGAAAAACATCAAACCCAATAATGCAATCCAGTCCATCTTGATCAGGATGAAGACCATCACAATAGCTGTTGTTACCTGTTTGATAAGGTCCGAAACCATGCCTGAGGCCAGCCCTTGCACAACTGCGACGTCTCCCAGAACACGATTCATCAACTCACCGACAGGGTGTTGTTGAAAAAAAACCGGATCTTGCGCAACTACACTGTCAAACAGCTTCTCTCTTAGGTGCTTGACCGCTTTTGATCCGCTCCGGGAGACCAATATAGTTCCTGCGTACCCAAATAGGCCCTTCAGGAAAAATAGCGCTGCGATCAATATCGGAACGTAGTACACGTTCTTCTGGATCAACTCTGGAGATGGTCGTAGATCTGACAACCAGTTTAAAAACCCAGGGAGTTTGATCGAACTCGCTCCCGAAAGTGCTTTTCCCCCACCCATCTGAAACTGGTTGTCAAACATGAGCTTCATGCATAACAAAATGAAGCCCTGAAAACTGCTAGCGACAGTGAATAGAAGCGCGCCCACAAGGGCACCGGGAACGTAAGGCCTCAAGTGATACCTAAAGAACCTCTGAAGTGGAGGCATTTGGCTTAGTGTTGTCATCTACTGTTTCTCGGCCACGGTGTCGGTTTTGCTTCCACTCTGGAGACTCAGGAGTTTCTTGTTGAGCAGGGTTCCTGCTTCAGGGAAAACTTCGAGGGCCTTCTTTACCTGCGAGTCATGGCCGCACAGATAGAGGAATCCAGCATCAGTGCCATAAGCCAGATTCTGCATTTCGTACGAAATCTGGATCCTGAGGTGCGTCTGGTTCTGGGGATCGTTCCACTCTGCTTCCGTGAAGGGGACCTTCTGCTCTTTCAGGAATGATTTGAAGCGATTCATCACTGCATCATCGGCTTCCTGCTGTGGCTTGATGTTCTGCCGATCCTTCTCCTGCACGGAGAACTTGAAGAAAGCGCCATACCGACCGCGCAGGGTAGCCACGAAAGTCGGCAGCTGGTCCTGGTCGATGTAGTAGTCGGGGGTGATGCCGCCGCCGCCATAGACTGCGCGGTTCAGGTCCGTCTTGAATTCAGGGCCTTTGGGCGGTTGGGCTTCCTTCCCGTCCTCGGGCAGCAGGTAGTCATCAAGGCTATGCTGGTAATCCCGCTGAATGGAGCGGCCCGAGGGCGTGTAGTAGCGGGCGGTGGTCAAGGCGAGTCCTCTCGAATGTCCGATGGACATGACGCTCTGCACGAGCCCCTTGCCCCAGCTCGTGGTGCCCACGACCAGTCCGCGATCGTGATCCTGGATGGCGCCAGTCACGATCTCGGAGGCGGAAGCGGAGCCGCGGTTGATCAGGATGACCAGGGGGAAAGGATCCAGCGCGGCGCCTTTCGGGGTACGGGTCTCGCCTGCATCCCGGCCGCCCCGGCCCTTCTGGCTCACGATCAGTTCGTTGGGACCGAGCAGCTGGCGGCAGATCCCCAGGGCTGCATCCAGGATTCCGCCCCCGTTGTTGCGCAGGTCGAGGACCAGCTCCTTCATGCCCTGTTTCTTCAGATTCTGCACTGCATGCTCGAACTCCACGGATGTCGTCTCGCCGAAATCCTTGATGGCAATGAAACCGGTGGTAGGCGTGAGCATAAAGGCGTAGGTCACGCTGTTGGAAGGGATCTCGGCGCGCGTCAGATTAAAACGGAGAAGATCGGGAACGCCCATGCGCTGGATCGCCACTTCGACCACCGTGTCTTTCTCGCCGCGAAGATTCTGGACAGCCTGGGTGCTGGTCCAGCCCTCCGTACTCTTTCCGTTGATTTCGCGGATGTAATCGCCTGCGCGTAGGCCTGCCTTTTCGGAGGGGCCGCCGCGGACGGTGCTCATGATCACGATGCCATCGGGCTGTTGCTGAATGATGGATCCGATGCCGAAGAAGGAACCCCGCTGGTTCTCGCGCATCTCCTTGAATTCGCTCTCATCCATGTAGTTGGAGTGAGGATCCAGCGAGTGCAGCATCCCCTGAATGGACGCATGCGTTATCTGCTTGGGAGGGGGAGGTTCCACGGTGTTCTTTTGCAGAAGACCCATGATCTCCGCCAGCGTGTCCAGGCTTTTCTGGCGGGCATGCTCGTCGCTGGTGCGGCCCGTCAGCGGCGCATATACGAGAGTGGTCCCAAGGATCACCACCCAGATCCAGTGCTTTCGGAGGAATTTCATCATGACGCTGCGCACTCCTGACTGATTGCGAGAGGTGTTCATCGTTGCACTTGGTCCAAGGCCGGGAACGAGTCCAGGATCCGTTGTGCGATTGGCATCATGCGCTCCCGGCGGCATCGCGTGGCGAGGATGATGGATTCCATTTGACGGTATGCGGTCTCGAGGTCGCCATTGACGACCAGGTAATCGTAGTGCCCGAACTCGCTCATTTCATGGCGGGCATAGCGCAGACGCATTTGTATCTGTTCTTCAGAATCCTTCCCGCGACCCCGCAAACGCCGTGAAAGGGCTTCGGCATCGGGAGGAAGGAGAAAGATCATGACGGCATCAGGGATTTCCTCACGGACATTCTTGGCCCCGACCGTTTCGATATCCAAGAGAATGTCCACGCCGGCGTCCAGTCTCTCCTGGATCCATTTCCGTCCCGTGCCGTACCGCTTCCCATAGACCTCCACCCATTCCACGAAGCCGCCTTCGGCTAGCATCCGGTCGAAGGTCGGGTTGTCGAGGAAGAAGTAGTCTTGGCCATCGACTTCGCCCGCCCTGGGGGATCGGGTCGTGTAGGAGATGGAAAAGGTCAAGTCCCGGATATTCTGGATCAGTCGTTCCCGGAGGGTAGATTTGCCCGCGCCAGAAGGAGCAGAAAGGACGAATACATTCCCAGTGTGGCGAATCAATGAAGCCTCCAGTTACCCATGTTACTCGGAGGCCCCTTGAAGCGCATGGAACAGAGCCTCATACTCTTGATCCCGGGGATTCCTTCTCGAGGGAAGAAATTCCGGGCCTTGGGGTGATGTCCGGGAGCTTTTTCTATCGGGCAACGCACCTGAAATCTCGGGGGGTGACCGGTTTCGACAGGTTGACGTCGGGGTGCAAGGCGCAGGCGGGGGTTGATCGGTCGGCCCCCTCATCAAGCCGATCAAAACAAAACTGCCAACGATAACTTCGAACTGGCCCTCGCCGCGTAAGCGGTGAGCGAGTCCCCGTGATCTCCTGGTAGCGGGCTCGTAAAACCTTTTGACGGGTGACTTCGGTCTGCCGAAGAGAGGGACAGGATAGGCCGCCGCGACGCCTTCTGACAGCGGCCGAGACTAGAAGGCAAGTCCTCGATCAGGGTTGTCCATTCCCCCTGCAGAGGTCACGAAAAATGGACCAAGCCTGTGGATGAACCTTCACATCACGCTTCTTGGACGCGGGTTCAACTCCCGCCACCTCCACCAAAACGGCTTCCGAGAACATCCGAAGCCATCCTGAAAACCCAGTAGAATCGCGAATTTATCAGAATTCTCGATCCTGCTGGGTCTTTTAATATCCGTTGAAATCCGGGGGCAACTGGGGGCAAGATTGGGGGCAACTGGAATATCGTCCTTGGGAGTTGCCCCCAATGCCACTGACGGACGTTTCAATCCGGAAAGCCAAGGCGGGAGAGAAAAGCATCCGGCTTTTCGACGAACGAGGTCTGTATTTGGAGATCTCTCCAAGCGGTGGAAAGTGGTGGCGGTTGAAGTATCGCTTCGAGGGCAAAGAGAAGCGTCTCTCACTAGGTGTGTATCCCGATGTGGGTTTGAAAGAGGCGCGTGAACGACGCGATGCGGCTCGAAAATTGGTGGCGGATGGTGTGGACCCTAGTGAGAATCGCAAGGCGCAGAAGGCTGCCAAGGAGAATCGGGAGGAGAACAGTTTCGAGGTAGTGACTCGGGAATGGTTCGCCAAGTATTCCTCCACCTGGGTGGACTACCACGGAGACCGCATCCTCAAGCGTTTCGAGCGTGATATCTTCCCTTGGATTGGGGCTCGTCCAGTTTCTGAGATTACTGCCCCTGAACTACTGGCGGTGATTCGACGCATCGAGAGTCGGGGGGCAGTGGAAACCTCGCACCGTGCCCTGAGCAATTGTGGGCAAGTGTTCCGCTACGCGATAGCTACAGGGAGAGCTGAGCGCGATCCTTCTGGTGACCTGAAAGGAGCCATTCCCCCCGCCAAAGGTGGGCACATGGCTGCCACCACCGATCCCAAGCGAGTGGCTGAGATTCTGCGAGCGATGGAAAGCTACGAGGGCACGCTCATCGTGAAATGTGCTCTGCGCTTAGCTCCACTGGTTTTCGTACGGCCAGGCGAGTTGAGAAAAGCCGAATGGTCTCATGTGGATCTGGATGCAGCCGAGTGGCGCTACCTCGTGACCAAGACTCAGACCCAGCACATTGTCCCGCTCTGTACTCAAGCACTCGCCATCCTGAAAGAACTCCAGCCGCTCACAGGCAAGGGACGCTACGTCTTTCCCAGTGCCCGCAGCAATACTCGCCCAATGAGCGACAATGCGATCCTTGCAGCCATGCGACGCATGGGTATTGGCAAGGAGGAGATGAGCGGCCATGGTTTCCGCGCCGTGGCACGCACAATCATGGATGAAGTGCTGGGCATTCGCCCGGACTTCATCGAACACCAACTGGCCCACGCTGTGAAAGATCCCAATGGGCGGGCCTACAATCGCACTGCTCATCTGGCTGAGCGCCGCAAGATGATGCAGCAATGGGCGGACTACCTGGACCACCTCAAGGCCGAGGGACCAGTTGTGAGAAAAAAAGCCCATGGACACAGTTTGGGTAATCGCGAAAAAAAACCGGCAAAACCGGAGAAACCGGAGGGTGTGGGATAGCTATATGATTATTTAATTATAATAGTTTGTGAATGGCACGAGTGGAAGGCCTCCGAACACATTCCCTCTCAGATTCAATAGGAATCGTCAAAATCGTAGAAACTGCATGTGCCGGAGAGCTCCAAGAATCGAGTCCCCGTACATGGCCTGGGCATCGCACACTCTCGTTCAATAAGGGAGGCCCCGACTCCATGGTTGCTCCTCATGCCTTTCGAAAGCCCCACTGACACTTCGGTTGTGTTCAAGATGAGTAGTCGGAGCCAGGCTTTGTCTTAGGGCCCTTGGCGAGAATGGTGTCAATTCTCAGCGGGCGGTTTAGCAAAAAATAATTATTGAAGATTTGTGTCACTGTTGATACTCCTATCACGATTCTGCCTTCTGAATTCGTTCCTTTCACGGAGTCTGACGTGATCAAGAGCGTCGTGTCATTTTTAAAAATAATTTGTACATCCTTGGCTTTGTCCTTGGCCATCACGGCCCAGGGGCAACCGGTCAATAACACGACGTACATGCAAAACCCGGGGGTTGAAACACCGGGCACGCACCGCAGCGTGCCCATCAAGCTCGGAGGCGTGGATGCGGTCAGCGGAGAAATCAATCTCCAGGTACCCCTGGGCCCTCGCATGCCGGGACGCCTCCCGATCGGATTCGTGTTCAGTTATGACAGCCAGAACGGGTACCACATGCAGTTGGGTGGAGATTTTCGGCCGGTCGTCTGGCCGGATACGGCTGCCAAACGGCTGATGTACACGGTGATTGTGGATGGCGTGCACCACAACTTCGCCCGTAACTTTGAAGTCACCAACACTATCAATGCGAGTTCATGGATGAGCGAATATTCCGTTGATGATGGACGGCAGGAAGCCGTCGACTTGGCGGAAAGATTGAGCGCAAATAGCACGATCCAGTACCAGGTCGGCCCCTTCGTGCCTCACGTTTATCAGTCCATGGATGGCCGCAGCTACTTCATCACCTCCTCGTGGAAGATCTGCAAAGTGATGGACAGCAGCTGTACGTCCACGCTCTTCGCAGGTCAGCGCATGATGTTTCTTACCGAAGGTCAGGCGCTTTGGACGGATTGCAAGGGAACCTCGCATTTCCAGACCCCTTGGGGAGATCATGTCATCGTCCAGGAAAGCGGGGTCACGTACGACGCCAATTTCAGTTCAGGCGCCTATAACGGCGGATCGATCGACATTTATTACGCCAATGATCCCTCCCATCACATCTGGATGACTATTTCCAGTGTCTCCGTTTTCAACAATACGGCGTCCATTCAGATCAACAATACGTTCGGGCTCCCATCCGTGAGTTTGAACGGAACCTGCCACTGGCGTCAGCGAGTCAACCGGGACTTCATCGGAAGCGCAGGTGTGTTCGCCATCATTTGGGATTATGGATTCAATCCCAATACGATGACGGAAACAGCGGATTCACAGTCCGTAACGACCACATTCAACTGGGACAGAACGGGGACGAATCCTTATCTGACCTCGATCGTCCATCCTAATGGATTGACGGAATCCTTCACCTACGGTGGGACCCTGAATCTGAATAATCTGTCTGACTACTCCTATAACTCTGATACCGGGGAGTGGACGGGCTTCAGCCCCAACCCGAATCAGAGTGTGATCTATATCGCTGCAGTACCCGTCGTCAATCAAGTGGTAAGGCAAAAAAGCGGCGACGGTACGTGCATTCAGTTCTCCCGTACGTTGCCAGCATGGCAGGTCATTCCCGGCTCAGTGCTTTGGTCTCAGAAGAACCACGTCACCTTGATCAAGACCTACGCGACGCCTTCTCCTAGTGGCAGTTGGCGCGGGATCAAGTTGACTCATCCGAGCTATACCTACTCGGGGTGGAATAACTACTGGGGTGGTCCTCAGGCGGGCAGCCAGGAAATCATGGATGCGTATCTGTTCGCGACGTCTGCGGTCGTACAAGCCGACTTCATCGACACGAATGGGGATACCTACAAGTCCGTCCAGTACGATGATTGGTCCCTGCGTTCGTACTACAACTCCTCGGGGGATGTCTTTTTCACCAACCCGACCAACACTCAGGCGACGGTCAGCATTCCGATCATTCCTACCGCAACGAGTGCAACGATCACGGCTCCGGGTTTACCCACCCAAGTCAATACGATGTCGAATTGGGATCAATACGGGTATCAGACATCGACTGCTTACAACCAGGCGGGTTCGTGGAGTGTGGATAACCGGACCGAGAATTCGTGGAATCGGGGTGGCTGGCTGAACGTTCTAGTGAATGAAAGCGATCAGTTCGTGGAAGGAAATGCCTTGCCCACCCTCCGAAGCGGTGCAGGTACGCTTGTGACGCTTCAAAAAACAAGCATGGTTTACGATGGCATGGACCGCCCCACCCAAATCAGCACGACCGTTGGGTCCACGGTTAAAACGGAGAACCGATCCTATTCCGGCACCAACCCCAACCCCATTCAGAGTACGGTGTCGATTGGGTCGTACTTGCTCTCTGGAAGCGTAGGGAAAAGTTATACCTATGCCTATGCACCGCACTATTGGCTTGTCACCGAGAAGGACATCCTCACGAAGCAAACGATCACGCACGAACCTGGATCCGTCATGGGTTGGGATAATGCCGTCACGGATCCCTATGGAGTTCGCACGGTCATCATTCACGATGGATGGGGCCGTATCCATCAGCAAACTCGTCAAGCCAAAGGTACCGTGGGTGCCATGGTCACAACCTACACCTATGATCCTAATGGTTTGTGGATGACGGAAACGGTCACTGGTGCCGGCAAGACCTTGGTGACCAAAACGCACTACGATGCTTTTGGCCGTGAGATCAAGGTCGAGAAGCCCGATGGAAGCTGGCAGAGCACGAGCTACAACGGGTGGGGAGAGAAAGTGTCCCAGACGCCATGGATCCAAGCCGGTCAGACCAACTATGGGTCTTATGTGTGGACCTACGATCCAAAGGGACGTGTCATTTCCGAGACGGATCCCAAGTCGCGCACCTTGATGCAAGCGCCGACGGACCCAGCGTGGAATGTGCTTCAGAATGGGGTCGTCACCACGGTGATCGATGACCGTGGCTATTCAAAGAGCACGATTGTCGATTTGCTGGGACAGAAAAGGGCCATCATCGATCAGAAGGGCCAGCAGGCCAACTTTACATACGGCGCCATGGGGCGTTTGATCCAGACCTCGTTCAACGGCCAGGTGCGCACCTATGGATACACGGATTTGGGCTGGCTGAAGACACGCAATGAGCCTGAAGAGGGCCTGACGAAATACTCCAACTTCACCGTCTTGGGCCAGCCCACGGTTGTGACCAAGCTCGGGAGTGGGACAGATGGACTGACGATCACCACAACCCTGGATGGCAACGGTAGGCCTGTTTCCGTGAAATCGTCCGACTGGACCGTTCGCCGGACCATGACGTACAACGCCACGTTCACGGACAAGCTCGCAACCGTCAAGGACGTGCAACCCTGGGGAATCATCAACGAGAGCTATAGCTACGATGCACTCGGGCGCAGGAAATCCAAGACGGTCTCGGACGAATTCGGCCAATCCTTCAGCCTGAGCGAGCAATTCGATGCGTTGGGCAACGTCATTTCGCTGACGTATCCGGCGGGAGGGAATCAGTCCGCGCCTCGAACGGTTCAGTATTCATACGATGCAGCCAACCGCCCCCTGGACGTGACCCTAGGGGCTCGACGGGGTCACATGGAATACGTTGGGCTTGGTTCCCTCTTCGTGAAGACCCTCACCTTCGGGAACAACGCCACGACTACCTCGACCATGAACAGCGGCGAGCTCGCGCAAGTCACCCAAGTCGTCGGTGGAGCAACCATCCAGTCGCAGCCGATGACGTGGACGGCGGGTGGGTTGCTGACAAGCCGAGGGAGCGACACCTTCGGCTACGACGAGCTGGGGCGATTGAAATCGGCCCTCACTCACGGGCTTTCGAGCGAGACCATGACCCAGTGGTTCGGGTACGACCCGCAAGGAAATCGCACTTCGGTCAAATCAACGTTCTCGGCAGGAGGTTCAAGTGCCAGCCTCCCGGCTCAAAACGAAGCCCTGACCTGGACTGATACGCCGGATGGAATGAATCGCATCCCATCGACTGTTCAAAGCCCCACCGGAGATCTGCTGACCGGAGCAACCTATGACACTTACGGCCGTCTGGCCCAGGTCTGGGCCGTACCCGGCGATTCGACTTCGCTGATGAATTGGTCCTACGACGCCCTTGGCCGTGTCGTTGCCGAGAACGGAACAAGGTTCCTTTTGGACGCCGATGGCTTGCGCTTCCGGCGGTCCAAGGCCGACGGCAATGGGCAGTATCAGTACCAGTACGTGATTTACGGGTTCAATCGCGACCCGCTCTGCACCTTCGAAACCGCTGGCTTTACCCCGGCTCCAGGCGCGCCTGCAGTCCCCGCGAAAGCCAAGAAGGTGAATCCATGAGCCTCACGAATCAGAGCACCGGACAACCCTCCATGCGCAGCCTTCAGCCTTTCCGCCTTCTTCGCACGGTCCTCGCGCTGGCCTTTTTGTTGGCCTCGGCTTTCGTCTCATCTCCTCTTCGGGCCGACGATCCGATCACCAGCGTGACCTATCCAACACCCCGGACCTACACCCTCGGGCAGTCCCTCACCTCGGAAGATCTGCTCCCGACGGTCGTGGGGGGTAATCCCGCCACGTATGCCGTGAAGAGTGGCAGCCTCATGGGCTTGACCCTGAACACGGCCACGGGAGTCATCACCGGCACGACGACAACGCTAGGAACCACAACTCTCATCATCAAGGCCAGCAATGGGGCCAATTCCGTCGATTCAAACCCCATTTCCTTGACGGTGGTGACGGCGGCCCCAGATTCCCTGATCTACAGCACCAATCCTGCCTCCTATAACAAGGGCACGGCCATCACGGCCAACACGCCCAGTCATGGCGGCGGGGCCGTCGTGTCCTACAAGGTTGCTCCAGCCCTTCCGGCAGGCCTCGCACTGAATGCGACAACAGGCGTCATCACGGGAACGCCCACCACCATCACGCCCCAGGCTACCTATACCGTGACTGCCACAAACGCGGGCGGCAGCACGCCCTGCGCCCTGGTCATCACGATCAATGATGCGGCGCCCACTGCACTGACGTACACCGTGAACCCGGTGACCTATACCAAGGGAACGGTGATCACGGCCAACAAGCCGACCCATACGGGCGGTGCCGTCGTGTCGTATGCCGTCTCACCCGACCTGCCTGCCGGTCTTTCGTTGGATCCTGCCACTGGCTTCCTCACGGGAACTCCGACAGTCATCGCGGCCCAGACCACCTACACCGTGACGGCCACCAATGCGGGAGGACACGCCACCTGTGCCCTGAAGATCACGGTGAAGGACATTGCTCCTTCCGCACTGACCTACAGCGATAATCCTGTGGCTTATTTCAAGGGACTGGGCATCACGAACAATACACCCACCAGCGCGGGTGGACCGGTGGTGTCCTATGCGGTAACGCCTGCTTTGCCCGCAGGCCTGGTTCTCGATCCGGGCACCGGCGTCATCAGTGGAACCCCGACGGTGGTAAAGGCTCAGGCGACCTATACCGTGACCGCCACGAACTCTGGTGGAAGCACCCCCTGTGCCCTGAAGATCACGGTGAACGATGTCCCACCGGTCGAACTGTCCTACGGCGATAACCCGGTTGTCTACACCAAGGGCGTAGCCATTACGCCGAATACCCCCACGTGCGGGGGTGGCACGGTAGTGTCCTACTCGGTTTCTCCGGCGCTGCCTGCGGGATTGACGCTCAACGCGACCACGGGCGTAATCAGCGGAACCCCGACGGTCCTGGCGACGGAGACCATGTACACCGTGACGGCCACCAACACCGGTGGGGGCTCGAAGTGCCAATTATTGATCACGGTGAATGCGGCTGCGCCCACGGCCCTCAAATACAGTGTCAACCCAGCGGTCTATACCAGAGGGACAGCCATCACTGCAAACACCCCCACGCATGGGGGTGGCGCTGTTATTTCGTACGCGGTCTCCCCGGACCTGCCCCTGGGGCTGGTTCTGAATTCGACGACGGGCGCGATCAGCGGCAAGCCGACGGCCATCACCGCGCAGGCCAATTACACGATCACCGCCACCAATACCGGCGGGGATACCACCTGCACCCTGTCGATCACGGTGAACGATGTTGCGCCTTCCACGCTGACGTACAGCACCAACCCGGCGGTGTATACCAAGGGAACGGCCATCACCGCGAACACCCCTTCGCATGCCGGTGGAGCCGTCATCTCTTACTCGGTCACGCCCGACCTGCCGGCCGGGCTCACCTTGGATCCGGCGACAGGCATCATCACCGGGACCCCCACGGTCGGCGTCCTCCAGACGACCTACACCGTCAAGGCCACTAATAGCGGTGGAAGCGCGGCCTGTGCCCTGAAGATCACCGTCAAGGACACGGTGCCTTCGGGTCTGACTTACTCCGCCAATCCAGCGGTGTACACCAAAGGAACTCCCATCACGCCCAACACGCCTTCAAGTACTGGCGGCGATGTGCTTTCTTACACCATTACACCGGCCTTGCCCGCCGGCCTGACCTTGAACGCCACGAGCGGTGTCATCTCTGGAACCCCGACGGTGCTTCTGGTCCAGACGACCTATACGGTCACGGCCACCAACGCGGGGGGGAGCACTACTTGCGCCTTGAAGCTCATCATTATTGATGCTCCACCTGCGTCCCTGGCCTACGGCACCAACCCTGCCTCGTATAACAAGGGCGCGGCCATCACGGCCAATACACCCAGCCACAGCGGCGGAGCTGTGGTGTCTTACAAGGTCACTCCCGCTTTGCCTGCAGGTCTCGCGCTGAATGCGACCACAGGCGTCATCACGGGAACACCTACCACCATCACGCCCCAGGCCACCTACACCGTGACCGCCACGAACACGGGTGGCAGCACGCCCTGCGCCCTGGTCATCACGATCAATGACGCGGCGCCCGCTGCCCTGACGTACACCGTGAACCCCGCGACTTATACCAAGGGAACGGCCATCACGGCCAACAAGCCGACTCACACAGGTGGCGCCGTGGTGTCGTATGCCGTCTCGCCCGATCTGCCTGCGGGTCTCTCCATGGATCCAGCCACTGGCATCCTCACGGGAACGCCGACGGTCATCGCGGCCCAGACCACCTACACCGTGACAGCCACCAATGCGGGCGGGCACACCACCTGTGCCTTGAAGATCACGGTGAAGGACATCGCTCCTTCTTCGCTGACCTATAGCGCCAACCCGGCGGTCTACGTCAAGGGCACTCCCATCACGAACAACACACCCACCAGCAGCGGTGGACCGGTGGTGTCCTATGCGGTGACGCCCGCTTTACCCGCGGGTCTGGTTCTCGATCCGAGCACCGGCGTCATCAGCGGAACCCTGACGGTGGTGAAGGCTCAGGCGACCTATACCGTGACCGCAACGAATTCTGGCGGAAGCGCCCCCTGTGCCCTGAAGATCACGGTGAAGGATAGTCCCCCTGTCGATCTCGCCTACAGCGCCAACCCAGCGGTCTACACCAAAGGTAAGGCTATCACCGCGAACACGCCGAGCAGCGATGGAGGAGCGGTGGTGTCCTATACCGTTGCCCCAGCCCTGCCTGCGGGCCTGGCCTTGAACGCGACGACCGGTGTCATCAGCGGGACTCCCACCGCGCTGTCCGGGCAGTCGAACTACACCATTACCGCCACGAACACGGGCGGAACCACGACCTGCGTCCTCGCGATCACCGTGAACGACGTAGCGCCGTCAATCCTTAAGTACGCCGTGAACCCTGCCATCTATGTCAAGAACACGGCGATCACGGCCAATGCCCCCACCCATAGCGGCGGTGTGGTGGTGTCCTATTCGGTTTCTCCGGACCTTCCGGTGGGCTTGATCCTCAATCCCACAACGGGCGTGATCAGCGGAAAGCCGACCACCGTGACGCCCCAGGCCGTGTACACCGTGAAAGCCACGAACTCCGGCGGGGAGACGACCTGTGCCCTGACAATCACAGTGAGCGACACGGCTCCCACCACGCTCGTCTATAGCCTGAACCCGGCTGTCTATGTAAAGGGAACTACCATCGCCGACAACACCCCGACCCATGGAGGGGGAGTGGTGATGGTCTATACCGTTTCACCGGCTCTTCCGGCGGGGCTGACCCTGGATCCAGCTACGGGAATCATCACCGGCACGCCCACGGTGGTCGTCGCCCAGACGACCTACAACGTCTTGGCGACCAACCTGGCAGGCAGTGCGAAGTGCGCCCTTAAGATCACCGTGAAGGATATTCCTCCCACGAATCTGGCGTACAGCGCCAACCCCGTGACCTACATCAAGGGCGTGGCCATTACGCCGAACACGCCGAGCAACGACGGCGGAGCGGTGGTTTCCTACACCGTAACCCCGACTCTGCCAGCCGGGCTGGTGCTGAACGCCACCACGGGCGTCATCAGCGGGAAGTCGACGGTCATTGCCGCCCAGATGACCTACACCGTGACGGCCACGAACAGTGGCGGAAACACGCCCTGCGTGCTGGCCATCACCGTGACGGATGCGGCACCCGCCAACCTGGCCTACAAGGTCAACCCAGCCGTCTACACCAAGGGCAAGGTCATCACGGCCAACACACCCAGCCATACTGGCGGCGCAGTGGTGTCCTACAAGATCGCCCCCGCTCTGCCCGCAGGTTTGGCCCTGAATGCCACGACGGGAGCCATCAGCGGCACGCCCACGACCATTACGCCCCAGGCGACGTATACCGTGACGGCCACGAACACCGGTGGAAGTATCACCTGCGATCTGGTCCTCACCGTCAACGACAATCCCCCATTGAGCCTGTCATACAGCGCGAATCCGGCGATTTATGTGGTGAACACGGCTATCACGCCGAACACGCCGACGCATACCGGCGGGGCCGTGGTGTCCTATTCGGTTGATCCGAACCTCCCGCCTGGATTGAACCTGGATCCCGTGAAGGGCATCATCAGCGGAACGCCGACGGCTGCGACGGAAGCCATTCTCTATACCATCACGGCCACGAACAGCGGGGGCAGTGCTATTGCCTGCGTAACCCTCGCGGTCCGGGATGCAATCCCGCCAACCCTCACCTGGAAGAGCGACAGGATTTTCGGATTCGGTCAGCTCATCAGCGAAGACAAGCCTGGAACTATCGGAACGACCTACATCCAGAACGACCAGGTCGGCAGTCCCAACATCGTGTCCAATACCCAGGGTGTGGTGGGACGATCCGTCAATCTGCCCTACGGCGAGCGATTCGTGGAGAACTATTCCGCGGCAGCTGGTGGACGGCCGTTCACGCGGTTTGCGGGACATGAGGAAAACAATGAGTCTCCGATTTACATGCAGTCTCGTGTCTACTTGCCTGCCTATGGGCGGTTTGCGAGCCCGGATCCGAAATACGACCAGGACGCGAACGAGCCCTCAGCATGGAACCTTTACGTTTACTGCATGAACAATCCGGTCACTCGGATAGATCCGGATGGGATGGAAGACCTTCCTGAGTGGATGCAAAAGATTTCTAGTCTGGCCGCTTTTCATAAATGGCAGACGTTTGATCAGAATGCGAAGAATGTCGTTTATCAATGGAAAACATTGGATAACACACCGGGAATTCCTGTCGGATGCGCATATGGTTACAACGCAAAGGGCGATCTGATTGCCGTAAATCGCAATGCTGACGCGATACATGACGATAGCGGAAGCCTAATACTGTTCGCTGGAGCAGGGAGCTTAGCGAAAGGTGGTTTAGAGCGCCTAGTCACACGTGGGCTAAGCAAAGAGGGCGCTGCTGTCGCTGAGGGCGCGGCTGTCGCTGAAAAAGAGGCCGTTGAAACTACCGTAAGCGGAGGGGGGCTTCCGCAGCAATTACATCATTTTGCTACAAATAAAAATAAATTATTTACACCACAAATGGAGGCTATAGCTGATAAATTTGAGCTTTCTTTGGATGGGACATGGAACAAAGAACTAATGCCGCACTTGGGACGGCATCCAAATGCTTATCACGATTTCGTGCTCCAAGGCATGAGTAGAGCGGCTGCCGAGGCTGAAGGGCAGCAATCAACATTCCTCCGCCTTTTTGAGGACTATGTAAAACAACCAGTGCTTGATAATCCTGACCTTCTCAAGAAATCTGGATGGGAGTAATGAGCTTGAAATACTATTACTTGTCGTGGGAAGAAAAAGAAGAAATGACGATTGCGAGGGCGCCGGAACGCACGCTAGGGTACGAACTCGCTAAAGCAATGGTTGGGCATGATAAATTGCCATTCATATTGGAATCGAGTGGCAATTTAGGTGATTTGCCGGACTATTTACCTAATTCTATTGCTTGGCCCATGATGTCAACGCGATTCGTAGAATTAGTTACAAGATATATAGCTGGCAGAAAAGATATTTCATGGATTGAAGCTTTGGTTAAATGCGATGAGAATTTGATTAGGTACCAAATACCGCGGTTCGATAGAAAATTAGATATACTTAATGAGGCAAAAACCATCTTCGCTAAAGGTGATTTTATTGTTAAGGCTCATTTATCATTATCAAAAACCGAAGGACTCCATTTTTTCTCTTTGCCGGATACACCAATTACGACTCGAATAGTGATTTCCGAAATCTTAAAAAAAGAAGTGACAACATCTGGTTTTACCGGAATAACTTTTGAGAAAGTAGCTTCGAGCTGATGTATCTATACATATTATTTGAAGCTGATCAGCCATATTGATTTGGAGGTCAGTGCCCAGGCCGAGGCGATGACCTGAGGTCGTCCATTACCAGAGTCAAAGACGTTGTTGCCGCCGCCTCACGGCAGCAGCGGCAGTGCTGAGAGCCCAGCGCACTGTGGCACTCGGAGTCGTGGCACCACCCAAGCCCACCGCGAATGGCTCAGGTCACCACCCGGCACCACGAAGCGCTGGGCTGGGCAGAGTCAGCCAAGCTTCCGATGCTTCGCACGCCAAGCTTGTCTGTTCGCCCTCGGGCCATCCTGGTCCTAGCCCTGTCGGGCTCGCAGTGTCACTGATTGCCACACCGGTGCGCCTCCTTTTGTCAGCGGCTTCGATAGTGCGCGCCGAATGCTAGTTCCTGAGGGAAGAGAGGATTCTTTGTTCAACACACTGGCTTTAACCTCTTGCATTTTCAATTATATAAACAGATATTGGAATTCAAGAAAACGACGTTATTTTAAGTAATTCAAATCTGGTTCATAATTGGTCGTTCAAATATCTTCAGTGCAAATGGGAACATCCATGCATTGGATAATGGCCAAGATTGCTCTCATTGGACGAACGAATTTAAAGGAAGGAATAGATTCCATGATCAACACGATCACCGAGATGTGTTTTTGGTCTGTACAAACTTTCACCAAGCGACGGTTGACCAGCTTCCTCTCCTATATAGCCTTACTTTTCTTTTTCATTTCGACTCCCATCCAAGCCCAAACGGCCCACTTCAGTTGGGCTCAAATGACGCTGCTCAAGGGCCGAAACACCATTTCTGCAGTGGTGGCAGATGCAAGCGGGAATGTCTACATCTCGGATATTACCAATTTCCGTGTCTACAAGCTGACTCCTTCCGGACAGGAAATCACCATCGCCGATGCTATTCATAACGGGGTCTCGTACGTTTACGGATTGGCAGTGGACGGAAACGGCAATGTGTTTATTTCGGATTTCTATTCGTACCGCGTTTTGAAGGAGACACCGTCAGGAGACGGCTATACCGAGACTGTGGTGCGCACTGGGCTGTTCTATCCGACCGGGATAGTTGTGGACGGGAGTGGCAACCTCTACATCGCCAATTATGGAAGTGGCACCATCGTGAAAGAGACCCCGTCAGGGGACAGTTACACGCAAACGACCTTGATCAGCGGTGGGTTGAATGGTCCGTGGCAGGTGGCGGTGGATGGAAGTGGCAACCTTTATATCGCCGATACTTTCAACTATCGTGTCTTGAAAGAAACCCTCTCGGGAGGCAGCTATACCCAATCGATCCTGATGGATATTGATGTTTTGGACCGGCCCTTCGGCTTGGCCCTGGATGACAGTGACAATCTGTATATTGCCGACAGCTTTCACAATCGTGTGCTGGTGAGGACCCCGTCCGGGACCGTGTCTACCTTGGCCGATGGCCCGCACAATGGCCTGAACACCCCGATTCACCTTTCAGTGGATCCGAAGGGCAATCTTTTTATCGCTGACGAGAACAGCCATCGTGCCGTGGAAATGGCATTGAAGGATATCGGCTTCGTGGCGACTCGCGTGAAGAGTGCGGGATCCGCTGTCAGGATGGCCTTCACCTTCGATACGGGTGGGACCTTGGGCAATACTCCGTACGTGCTGACTCAAGGTGCACCAGGGCTGGATTTCAGGAACGTCGGCACGGGGTCCCTGGTCGCGGGCCACTACTACAAAGCCGGTGAACGAGGCACGGTGGACGTGATCTTCACACCGCGCTTCACCGGTACGTGCACTGGCGCGGTCGTACTCAAGAATCCGAGCGGACACGTCATCGCAACGGCCAGCATCCACGGCAATGGATTGGGGCCCCAGGTTGCCTTTCTGCCTGGGATACAGACAAGCCTGGGCACTGACCTTGATCATCCACACGGCGTGGGTATGGACGGGTATGGCAATGTCTACGTCGCTGATTCCAACAACAACCGCGTGATCAAGGAAACCCCTTTGGGTGGAACCTATGCTCAGTCCACGGTCTTGGACAGCGGTTTGAATGGACCCATGGGCCTGGCCATCGATGGCAGCGGGGCCCTCTATCTCGCCGATGCCAGCAGCAATCGTGTGCTGAAGGAGACACGCTCCGGGGGAAGCTATATCCAGACGACCGTCCAGGACAGTGGTCTGAATAATCCCTGCGGCCTGGCGATCGATGGCAATGGCAATGTATGCATCGCCGATTCTGGCAACAACCGGGTATTGAAGGAGACGCCTGCCACGAGCGGCTACACGCAGACGATCGTGGTGGACACCGGGCTGAACAATCCCCAGGGTGTGGCCGTTGATGGGAATGGGAACGTTTACATCGCCGATGCCGGCAACAATCGCGTATTGAAGGAAACACCTTCGGACAGCGGCTACGTCCAAACGATCGTGGTGGACAGCGGATTGAATGGCCCGCAGGGCGTGGCTGTCGACAGGAACGGCAATGTCTATGTCGCCGACACCTTGAACCATCGGGTGCTGGTGGAAATGTTCTCGGGGAACAGCTATGTCCAATCCGTCGTGGCGGACCAGGACTTGAACGAGCCTGCCTGCCTGATGGTGAGCGGAGGCGGGATCCTCTTCATCTCGGACATTGGTGACAATCGCATCACCAAAGTGGATATGTCAAAAGTGCCACAACTTACCTTTGCTTCGACCTATATCGGATCAACCAGCTCAGATAGTCCCCAGACGGTGACAGTGAGGAACATCGGCAACACGAATTTGAAGGTTCCTGTTCCATCCGCTGGCCACAATCCAAGCCTTACCCCTGGGTTCACCCTGGATCCAGCCAGCACCTTCCCCAGGGCCAACAGTGGCGGAAGCCCGGGTTATTTAGCTCCGGGAGCAAATGGCACGCTACAGATCAACTTTGCACCCACCAAGGGGGATGTCACCCTTGGCACCCTCGGGTTGACGGACAATCACCTCAACGCGACGCCACCTGCTTTTACGAGGCAGAGCATTTCCCTCAAAGGCACAGGCCCGACGGTGGCCACTGTTACCTTGGGGCATCTCACGCAGACCTATACCGGATCGCCCCACACGCCAGAAGTGACAACTACGCCTCCTGGGCTGACCGTGGATATCACGTACAACGGCGGTTCCACGCCTCCCACCGCCGCGGGAACCTATTCCATCGTTGCCACCGTGCAAAGCCCGAATTATCAGGGAACGGCATCCGGGACTCTCACGGTGAACAAGGCCATGTTGACGGTCAAGGCCGACTCCTTGAGCAAGGTCTACAACACGGCGAATCCTGCCTTGACCTATACGATCACAGGCTTCCAGGGAGGCGAGACGCAAGGATCGGCCACGACCGGAGCGCCGACGCTCAGCACAACCGCGACGGATTCCTCGCCGGTAGGAACGTACCCTATCACCCTAAGCCAGGACACCCTCGCAGCCACCAACTACACCTTCACTTGCGTGAATGGAGTTCTCAAAATCACCCGCATCATTCCGGTCATCACATGGTCCGATCCCGCGGACATCACCTACGGGACTCCCCTGAGCGGTACCCAGCTCAATGCAACCGCCTCGGTGCCCGGCACATTCGTCTTCAATCCGGCATCGGGAACGGTCGTAGGCGGGGGAACCCACGTGCTATCGGCGATCTTCACACCGAAGGACACGGCGCATTACGCCACGGTCACCAAGACCGTCTCCCTGACAATCAACAAGGCTGCGGCGACCGTTGCGTTGGGCAATCTGACCCAGACCTACACAGGCATAGCTCGGGTCGTCACAGCCACGACGCATCCCGCTGGTTTGCCGGTGTCCTTAACCTACGATGGCAGCGCGACAGCCCCGAAAGCGGCTGGCAGCTATGCCGTGGTGGCCACCATCAACAGTCCGAACTATCAGGGATCGAGCACGGACACCCTGATCGTCAACAAGGCCAAGGCAACCATCGCCTTGGGCCAACTGGCCCAGAACTATAATGGGTTGCCACGGATCGTAACGGCGACGACCACTCCTGCTGGGTTGGCAGTGGCCATCACCTACGACGGTGATGCCACACCTCCTACGGCAGCGGGGACCTACGCCATATCAACCACTGTCACCAGCCCGAACTATCAGGGATCCGCAACGGGGACTCTTGTGGTGAACAAAGCCGTATTGACGGTCAAGGCCAACGCCCTCAGCAAGGTCCAAGGTGCCGCGAATCCAACCCTGACCTACACCATGACTGGGTTCAAGAGCAGCGACACCCAGGTTTCCGCGACGACCGGAGATCCCGCCCTCAGCACGACCGCCACGGATTCATCTCCGGTGGGAACCTATCCGATCACCATCACCCAAGACACTTTGGCCGCCTCCAACTACTCCTTCACCTTTGTGAATGGGGTTCTTACGGTCACTTCTAAATAGTCAGGCTTGAAAATTGAGTTTTAGCGGACATCGCATTTTGGGAGCCGAGGCGTGGCCCCAGGGTCACGCGGCAGCAAGATTCGTTGAACAGAGGGTCGTGAACCACTCGGCCTGAAGTGAGCCATGGCCCACGCGTGCAGGCGACTGCGGAGTCGTACCAGGGGCTTTCTCAGGTTGAGTCCCATGCCGCAATCATGCCGTTAAGAACATTCCCCACGCTGTCGTGGAGCTAATTCAAACCCAGTTTCCCTTCGGGTAACTGGTGCCCGATCTTGAGCTCGATGAGGGACCACCGCCACGTTTCTTTCTGCAGGACCTTTGTGATTTCCTTCCGGGTTCTGCTGGGACCATCTGACATCGCCCGGAATCCACGTCGCGCCCTTTGCAACCCTTATCCACGCGGCAACGTTGGAGCATTCGCCCAGTGAGGTATTGCCCTGTTCCAGCTGCTCTTAGGCATACGGGCGCTGCAGGGATTGCCAGGACGTCTATGGCTTCGGAGCCATGACACGAACAATCCTGGATGAAGTGCTTGGATTCCACCCCAATTTTATCGAGCACCAGCTGGCCCATGCCGTGAAGGATCCCAACGGGCGCGCCTACAACCGCACGGCGCACCTGTCTGAGCGCCGGAAGATGATGCAACAGTGGGAGACTATCTTGACAAGCTCAAGGCTGGGGCCGATGTGAACCCACCGCTTCAGAACGCTTAAGTAAGACCCTGTGCCCCCGAGAATATGTACTTCCATAGGCCGAACCGAGCTTCGCCATCCTGTTCGTGGGAGAATGGTTTAACCATCCATCCCCGCGAGCCTCTTGACTGGGCCTCCTCCTGGTCTTGGGTGTTCCCCCAAGGGTTCAATCCAGGAGTTCACTTCTCAATGGCATCCCACACTGAAATCGGCGAATCTCTCTGGCGCATTGCCGACCACTTACGCGGCGACTACGAGAAGAACGACAACGAAGACGTCATTCTCCCCTTCACACTTCTGCGGCGTCTCGACTGCGTGCTGGAAAAGACCCGCGACAAGGTGCGCGAGACAGAAAAGCAGGTGGCCGACAAGGTCGAGCCTGACGTGCTCAAGCAACTCCTCACCAACGCGGCAGGCGTGCCATTCTTCAATCGCTCCCGCTTCTCTTTTCCCGAACTGCTGAAGGACCCGGCCAATATCAAGGACAACTTCGGCGCGTTCCTCGACGGCTTCTCGGACAACATCAAAGAAATCCTCTACAACTTCTCCGGCGGCGAGGAAAAGGGGCTCGCTCCCATTTACGAGACGCTGGCGCGCAAGAACCTTCTCTACCTCATCACCAAGGAGTTCGCCTCCGAGAGCCTCGACTTGCATCCCGATGTGGTCACCAACCACGAGATGGGGCTCATTTACGAATATCTCATCCGAAAGTTCAAAGAAGGCGCGGCGGCGGGCGAGCAGTACACCCCGCGCGACGTGGTGCAGCTTCTCGTCCAACTCGTCTTTGCCGATGTGAAGGAAACGCTCACCAAGTCCAAGGGCACGCTCGTCGCTCTCTACGATCCCGCCGTCGGCACGGGCGGCATGGTCACGGTGGCGAAGGAATACCTCACCCAGGACTGGAAGCTCGATCCCTCAAATGTCTTCATCTATGGTCAGGAGTTGCGCGAAAAGACCTACGCCATCTGCAAGGCGGACGCGCTCATGAAGGGCGATGACGCCAGCCGCATCAAGCGGGGCAACACGCTTTCCGACGACCAGCTCGTCGGCCAGCAGTTCAACTTCATGATGGCGAACCCCGAGTTTGGAACGGACTGGAAGAAGATCGAGGACACCATCCGCAAGGAAGCCGAGCGTGGCAGCGATGGCCGCTTCGGGGCCGGGCTGCCGGATGTGGGGGATGCCTTCTTCCTCTTCCTCCAGCACATGATCAGCAAGATGACGCCCGTGGACAAAGGCGGAAGCGTCATCGGCATCGTGGCCAATGGCTCCCCGCTCTTCAATGGCGACGCCGGTTCTGGCTGGTCGGACATCCGCAAATGGATCATCACCAACGACTGGCTGGATGCCATCGTGGCCCTGCCGGAGGACATGTTCTACAACACGAACATCGCTACCTATCTCTGGATCGTGCGCAACAACAAGTCCGACGATCGCCGGGGCAAGATCACCCTCATTAATGGCAATCAGGATCGCTTCCGCACGCTCATGCGGCGGAACCTCGGCAAGAAGCGCGTGGAGCTGACCCCAGCCACCCTCGCCGAGCTGGTGCACATCTACCGCGACGGCGAGCCAGTGCCGAAGCTCGCCCAGACCTTCGATCTGGAGGATTTCGGCTACACCCGCGTTACCGTCGAGCGCCCGCTGCGCCTGCGCTTCGAGGTGGATGACGAGCACCT
Source organism: Holophagaceae bacterium UBA1801 (assembly GCA_002319925.1). Taxonomy (GTDB): domain Bacteria; phylum Acidobacteriota; class Holophagae; order Holophagales; family Holophagaceae; genus UBA1801. Next base: position 25,145 of record DCFP01000054.1, read on the forward strand.
CGCCGCCTTCCAGCAATCCGGTTTCTTCACTGCCTTCGTGCAAACGAAAAAGGTGGGCGACAAGGCCCAGGAAGACATCCGCAAGGGCGAGGAAAAGCAAAAGGCCCTGCTCGTCGCGCTGACCAAGGCGAAGCAGCTCAGCCCCTGTGGCGATGACCGCGCCTTCATGCAAGCTATCCACGCCGCGCTGCCCTTCAAGATCACGGATGCCCTCATCAAGGCCCTCCGCACCAGCTTCGGCACCACCGATGAGACGGCGGACAAGGTGCTGCTCAAGCCGCTGGATAAGGACTATGAACACGACACCGCCGGGGCCGATCCTGGCGCGTGGTATGCCACAGATAGCGACCTGCGCGATGAGGAACGCATCCCGCTCAAGACCGACATCGCCGCCTACTTTGCCAAGGAGGTGCTCCCCTACGCCCCGGATGCGTGGATGGACCGCAGCAAGGACAAAGTCGGCTACGAGATCAGCTTCACTCGCTACTTCTACGAATATCAGCCGCCTAGGGCGCTGAAGGATATCCTCGCCGACCTCGAAGCCCTCGACGACGAGGCGGATCAACTTCAAGCGGAGCTTCGGGCCTGATGAAAACGGAGCTGAAACCTTATCCGGCTTACAAGACTACGGAGATCGAATGGCTGGAAAACCTTCCTCCAAGCTGGCAGGTCATGCCATTGAAACGCGTTTCAAAAGTGCGAACGGGTATCGCGAAGGGCCGCAAATATGGCGAAGAGGAAACGGTAAAACTCCCATACCTTCGCGTTGCGAATGTTCAGGACGGATATCTGGACTTAGATGATGTGTCAGAGATTGACGTGCTCCCTTCAGAGGCGCAGCGATATGCGTTAGAGAAGGGCGATGTCTTGATGAATGAAGGCGGCGACGCAGATAAACTTGGCCGAGGTCATATTTGGAGAGGTCAAATATGTCGGTGTTTGCACCAAAACCATGTCTTTGCGATACGTTGTAAAAGTGTTCTCCCCGAGTGGCTCTCGCTGCTCACGACCACACGATATGCCCGGGCTTTTTTTGAGACGCGTGCAAAGCAATCGACTAATCTTGCTTCAATTTCAAAGACAAACCTATCCGAGTTTTGGGTGGTTGTTCCGCCTCTCGGAGAACAAAACGCCATTCTAGCCTTCCTCGACCGGGAGACGGCGAAGATTGATCGGTTGATGGAGGTACGGCGGAAGCAGGTGGAGCGATTGCAGGAGCAGCGCACCGCCGTCATCCACCACGCCGTCACGTGTGGCCTCGACCCCACTGCCTCCATGAAGCCCTCGGGAGTCAAATGGCTCGGGACCATCCCCATTGGGTGGCATTTAAAGCGTTTGGGATACCTTGCAAGCGTAAAGGCGAGACTCGGATGGAAGGGCCTAACCGCCGCAGAGTATGTTGACGATGGAAATATCTTCCTCTCGACGCCGGACATTAAAGGGATGGAGATCGACTTCGAAAATGCGAACTACATCACTGATGAAAGGTATTTTGAGTCTCCTGAAATCATGTTGAAGACTGGGGATGTGCTGCTGGTCAAGGATGGCGCCACATTAGGGATCGTGAACATCGTCAGGTTTCTTCCTATGCGTGCCACTGTCAATGGCTCAATAGCTGTGATTCGCACAAAGGACGTTCTAATCCCCGAATATCTCTGCTACGTCCTCAAGTCGAAGTATTTTCAAAACCTCATTCAAGAGGTGAAAGGCGGCATGGGGGTTCCTCATTTGTTCCAGTCAGATATTGTGAAGTTTAAGGTGCCTCTCCCCTCAATAAGTGAACAGGAAAGTATCGTGGCGCATCTTGATGTTGAAACGGCCAAGGTCGACACCCTCGCCGCCAAATACCGCCGAGAACTGGAACTGTTGGCGGAATACCGTGCCTCGCTAATTTCCCATGCCGTCACGGGCAAGATTGATGTCCGTGGTCTGGTGCCAACCACTGAACGAGAACGCCTATGAGCCTCAAAGAAAAAGACTTTGAAACCGTCATCTTCGACGCGCTATGCGGCAGTCCACTCTACATCGGCCAGGACGACACAAACGGCAGCTACACCCAGGGCGATTATTCGCAGGAGTATCACTGCGACCTGAAGCTGCTGGCAGCCTACCTTCAGCAGACCCAGCCACAGGCGTGGTCGAAGCTGCAAAAGCATTACCCCGGCATGGAAGCCGCCGCCGTGGCCAGCGAGGTGAGCAAGCTGCGGACCAAGCGGGGCCTCCTGAACTTGCTGCGCGAGGGCTTTTCGCTGGCAGGCGTGGGCAAGTTGGAGCTGGTGACCTTCAAGCCAGCCACCGGCTTCAATGCGGCGCACAAGGAACGCTACGAGGCGAACCGCTTCGCCGTGGTGCGGCAGTTCCACTTCAGCACGGAGCGGCCCCACGATTCTATTGACCTCGTGATCCTCATTAATGGCCTGCCGCTGCTGACGATGGAATTGAAAAACGAGTTCACCGGCAAGACGTGGCAGCACGCGGAGCAGCAATACCGCAAGGACCGCAGCGCGAACGATTCCTTCCTGAAAGCCTGCGTGGTCCACTTCGCCGTGGACAACACGTCGATCTCCATGACCACGAAGCTGGAGAACGGTAAGACGCGCTTCCTGCCCTTCAACCGCGACCTGAAGAACCCACCGATCAAAGACAACTTCGCCACGGCCTACCTGTGGGAAGAGGTGCTGCGGGCGGACAGCCTGCTTGACCTGCTGCAAAACTACCTGCACCTCGAAGAGAAGAAGGACGAGGAGACGGGCAAGGTGAGCACGAGCCTGATTTTCCCGCGTTACCATCAGCTCGATTGCGTGCGTGATCTGTTGCGGGAAGTCCGCAAGGTGGGCACGGGGGAGAATTACCTCATCCAGCACAGCGCAGGCTCAGGGAAGTCGAACACCATCGCGTGGCTGGCCCATCAGCTCGCCAACCTCTTCACCGAGGACAGTCAGCTAATTTTCGACAGCGTGATCATCATCACCGACCGGCAGGTGCTCGATAAGCAGCTCCAGGAGACGGTGAAGCAGTTCGAGAAGACGGCCGGAGTAGTGCAGAAGATCGACAAGAACACCAAGCAGCTCGTGAAGGCGCTCCAGGACGGGGCCAAGATCATTGTCTGCACGCTCCAGAAGTTCAGTTGGATGCGAAACGTGTTGGGTGGGCCGAAGGAGCTGGCCGGGAAGAAATTCGCCCTGATCGTGGATGAGGCGCACAGCTCCCAGAGCGGCGAAGGCGCCAAGGATCTCAAGCTGGTGCTCACCACGCCGGAAGCGTTGAAGGCAATCATCGCCGAAGATGAGGAAAACAAGGAATGGACTGACCCGGTGGCTGAGGAACTGGCGCAGATCATGAAAGGGCGGCAGAAGCTCCCGCATCTCTCGTTCTTCGCCTTCACTGCCACGCCGAAGACCAAGACACTGGAAGTATTTGGCAAGGCTAAGCAGGTGGTGACACCGGAAGGCGTAAAGAAGGTGGAGCACAAGCCTTATCACACCTACACGATGCGGCAGGCGATTGCAGAAAGCTTCATCCTCGATGTGCTGCAAAGTTACACGACCTACAGCACCTACTTCGAGCTGCTGGAGAACGAAAAAGCCCCGCCCGGCTACGAGGTGGAAAGCGCCAAGGGTCGCCGCCTGCTGATGAAGCATGTGGGCAAGCACCCGCACACCATCGAGAGCAAGGCGAAAATCATGCTCGATCACTTCTTCTCGAAGACGGTGAACAAGATCGGTGGCGAATCGAAAGCGATGGTGGTGACCAGCTCCCGCGCCCATGCCGTGCTCTACAAACAGGCCTTCGACAAGCTCCTGAAGGACGACTACGCCGGGCAGACGAAGGCACTGGTAGCCTTCTCAGCCAAGGTGATGATCAAGGGCCACGATGATCCCTACACCGAAGAATCCATGAACCCGACGGACGCGAAGGACATCCGCTCGGCCTTCAAAAAGCAGAAGTATCGAATTCTGATCGTGGCGAACAAGTTTCAGACGGGCTTCGACCAACCGTTGCTGCACACGATGTATGTGGACAAGAAGCTGGGTGGTGTCGCGACTGTGCAGACGCTCAGCCGCCTGAACCGCAAGGGCCCGCCTGCTAAGCAGGACACGATGGTGCTCGACTTTGTGAACAAGCAGGAAGCCATCGAGAAGGACTTCCAAGACTACTACGGCGAGACAAGCCTCGACCGGGGCACCGACCCACAGAAGCTATACAACATGAAATTCGAGGTGGAGGCGCACGGCGTCTTCACGCCAGAGGAATTGGAAGAGTTCGCCCGGTTGTTTGTCATCGAGAAGGCACCGGGGAAGAAGATCAGCCCGCTGTTCACCAAGATCGTGCAGAGCCGCTTCGCTAAGCTGACCGAGGAGAAGCAGGAGGAGTTCCGCGAGTCCGTGCGGCGCTATGTGGGGCAGTATTCCTTCGTCAGCCAGATCATCACCTGGATCGATCCGGCGCTGGAGAAATTCTACCTCTTCACCAAGCTGATGCTGAAATACCTCCCACTGAAGAAAGACAGCCTGCCCGAGGAAATTCTCGACATGGTGGACATGGACAAGTTCCGCCTTCAGGAGCAGGAGAACGGCAGCATCGTGCTCAACCCCGGAGACATCGAGCTAGAGAACACCTCCGGCGACGGCCACAAAGGCGGCAAGCAGCCAGACAAGGAAAAGCTGGAGGTCATCGTGGACGAGCTGAATAAGCGCTTCCACTTCGATTTCGAGGACCGCGACAAGGTGATGAAGATCGTCATTCCGAAGCTGGCGAAGGACGAAGGACTAATCGCCGCTTTTCTCACCAACAACATCGAGAGCCTGCGGAAGCAAAAATTCGCCGACAGCCTGGAGAATGCCTTCATCTCCAGCGCAGGGGACTTTTACGCCGTGCTAAACCGCATGTCGAAGGAGCCGGATTTCAAACGGCTACTGACGGAGTTTGCGCTGAGTGAGTTCAGGAAGGGGCTCAGTGAAAGGGGCCAGGAGGAATGAGAGCTTTGGGCAGGCAAGCCGAGCATCGGTACTTGGTTGGGCCTGTTTGGCCACAAATTGTTCTTTTGGACTAGCCGGGTAAGGGAATCCGTGGAGCTGGACAAATAATTCGTTACGCCTTGTTGTTCGGACTTTGGGGGCATTATGGCCCGGCACTACACCACCAAGGAATTCTTCCGCCAGATGCCGAACGCGTTGCTTGTCCGGTATTTCCAGGAACGGGGGCTGTTCCGTGATCTGGATTTCACGGCCATGAAGGAGACCAAGCCCGAAGTCCTGTTTACCGCATGGATGGATCTACCCGAGGATCAGCGCCACGGAATGGATGCGGAATTTGCCGAAATCTTCGAGATGAGCTGCGAGAAGGGCTGGGCCGCCCTCCGAGATGAGGCCCAGTGGCAGCTCAAGCATGACCCTGTGGAATTGGATGACTTCATCACGTCCATGGCGAACCTGGACGGTTATCCCCACCGGGCCATGCTCACCTTCCTGGAGCACCCGGAATGCTGGAAGGGCGCCACGCGCTTCTACCATGCCGACAGCTTGGCCTACTGGCGCAAACGCAAGAACATGGGCCACCTTGAAGCGGATACTGACGATCTCAGCATCCGTATGCTGGCCGATGCGCTAAGGACCTACTTCCGGCACACGGAAGGCCGGGGCGATAACTGCGTGGTGGAGCCCTTTCGCCGTGGCGAGCTGGATTACTTCTTCGCCTATCCCGAGGACTATTCCCAGCAGAGCATCGAATGGGTGGAGGGTGAGTTCGACCGCCGCCCGCACACCCCGGCCTTCGAGGTGATCTACGTTTACTCCCAGAGGGATGGCACCCTCGATCTGAATTACCGGGGCTCCCTCAAAGCCATCGAACCGCTTCAGGGAATCTTTGCCTCAGTCATCCTGAAGCTCGATGAACTACCACCTGATCCTGAAGATGAGCGGGTCTACGATCTAGCACCCTTGGCGGATCGATTTTTCGGGTTTGTGCGCCCCCTGGGCACTGGCATTGAATCCGTGGTCGTGAAGAGGCTTCGCCTTTCCTCACGGGTCAAAAAAGGCGATCGCATCACGCTGGAGGCGGACACGAAGCACGACCCACACGGCGTCCATATCCTGCTGGATAGGCTCGCCGCCGCCTTGCCCCTGAATCTCTACAACGTCACACAGGCTGAGCTGGCAGCGCTGGTCGTAGTGGATGAGGATAAACCGGCCAAGACTATTTCCATCAAGATCACCCACCCCAATTCCTGTTCGCTCAAATACGACGAAGTGGGCCTGAAGCTGCGCGCCATGCTGGAAGCCTCGGGGATCGAACCGAAGGAACCGGCGGCTGAGCCATGCGCACAAGGCTGAGCCCGGATGAGGTGCTGGCGGAAGTCCTGGCGCGCTTGGGAGCGGCCCAGGGAACACCCATTCTTATCACCCATCAGGAATTGAGCGCTTGGCCAGAAGAAGCGGCCCAAGCCCTTCAAACCAGCGGGATTCTGATCCAGGCCGAACCTGCCGCGAGCGTTGTATGTCCTGGATGCGAGCAGGCCTGCGTCATGCCCGTGCATGTGCGTTCAGGTGATCCGGGTTTGGATGCCTTCATCATCTGCGAAGAGCGCAGCGATACCAACCGAGTGGGGATTCCTGTCGCCTGCCTGGAGCAGTGGCAGGCCTCGGGGGAAGGCTTGGCCCGGGCCCTGGCGCAGTGGCTGAGTATTCCCTATGCAGGGCGCCCAGGTGATGAAAGTTCCACCCTGGCGGTCGGCCTGCTGCGGGGCGGCAGGCATTCCAGCCATGTGCAGCTTCAAACTGCGGGGAAGATAGCGTTGCTGCTGGCGGGACATTCGGTGCCATTGATCGAGGTGCTGAGACTGGAAGGCAGTCGCTTCAAATTGGATCACCGGGCCCTGCTTGGTCTGGTGGATGGCCCCGTGGGACCGGCAGGGGGTGCGGAAAGCAGGGCTGCCCGTCGTTCCCGATTGATGCGCTGGATTGCAGAAGAAAAGGCAAAAGGGAATAAAGCATTTCACAAGACAGTGGCCAATCGGGAAGGGATCAAGTCTCAACGGTTGAGGCAGATTCTGGATAAGGAACCTGAAAGCGCAGGAAAGCCCAAAAAGGGGCAGTAGATCCACGTCGAGGGGCTTGCCTGCTCCCCCCATAGATGCGCCTGTGATGCAGTCGTGGTGCTGCTCTGAATATTTGTGTGCGCGCTAGCTTGCAGGCAAGGACCCTTGCTTCCTTACCCATGTTCTCGGGCGATCCAACAACGCCCGAGGAGAATCAGCCATGTCCCACACCATCCTTCGACTCCCCGCCGTGCTTCGAGAGCGTGGCCGATCCCGGAGCACCCACTACCTTGATATCCAGCAGGGGCTCTTCACGCGGCCCGTCTCCATCGGAGCCCGGGCGGTTGGCTGGCCGGAGCATGAAGTCGCCGCCCTCAACGACGCGCGTATTGCCGGGAAGAGTGACGATGAGATCCGCTCCCTTGTTGTCAGGCTCGAAGCCGCCCGGAAGTCGGTCGCGTGATGGGGGCAGAGATGAACGGGCCCGAGACAGATATCCAAATTGATGGGATGGGAACCGGCCATACCGAGGAAACCGACATGCCCGGCAATGGTGCATTCCTCCAGGCATTGTTCGGCACCGCGAAGGCCGATAACCGGCCTGTGATCGTGAGCTTCGCGGGTAATCCTGCCGAGGTTCAAAAGTCCGCATGGTTCGGCCATGCATGGCTGGATGGCGGCACAGAGCTGCAGAAGGACGCGAACAATTACTTCTCGCTCGCGGTGTTCCGGCCCGATGATGCAGGCCAATACCGCCGACGGAAGGCACAGTTCGCCGCCCTCCACGCGGTCATGCTCGATGATCTGGGCGGGAAAGTGCCCATGGACCGTCTGAGCTTGCCTCCCACTTGGCTGCTGGAGACCTCACCTGGCAATCACCAGGCGGGCTATCTGCTGAAGGAGCCCCTGGCCGATGGGCTGTTGGCTGACCGGCTGATGAACGCCATCGTCGCGGCGGGGCTTTGCGATCCTGGGGCGAATGGGCCACGGGCCCGGCTAGCGCGGCTGCCAATGGGTATCAACGGAAAGCACGAGCTGCCGTTTCACTGCCGTCTGGCGATCTGGGCCCCCGAGCTGCGCTACTCGGTGGAGGAACTGGTCGCGGGCCTGCAACTGGACATGCTCGAAGGGAATCGACCGAAACGAGCCGTATCCCGGTCGCACCAGCCCCGCCCGGAGGATGGCGACCCCGTGTGGATACCGGGCCCCGAAGACAACGGCGTGCTGGTTTCCCTACGCGACCGGGGCTTGTATAAAGCGCCATTGGGCGATGGCAAACACGATATCACTTGCCCCTGGGTGGATCAGCACACCGGGGCGGTTGATCGCGGCACGGCCTACTTTGAGCCCGATGACAACTGGCCCATCGGCGGATTCAGGTGCCTGCACGGTCATTGCGCCGATCGAAGCATCCGCGACCTGCTCGCCTTCCTGGGCATCGAGATTGCTGCCGCACGGATGAAGCCGACCATCCGCATCTTGCCAGGGGAGATCCATCGCGTGGTGGATGCCGCCGAACGGGAACTGGCGCAGGCGCGCCGTTACTACCAGCGCGGTGGGCTGATCGTGACCGTGACCACGGATCCAGGCACCCGCGAAACGCGGATTCAGGAAATCACCCAGTCGGCCCTGGTGCGTGCCTTGGCTGGCGTGGCGACCTGGGAGCGCCATGACGCCCGATCCCAGGACTGGGCGCGCACGGATCCGCCAGCCCGCCACGCGGGGGTGCTATTCGATTCGGTGGCCTATCCGCATCTGCCTGTGCTTAGCGGACTGGCGCGCCAGCCCTACCTGCGTCCCGATGGCAGCCTGATGATGGCGGCGGGATACGATGCAGATACGGGCATGTTCGGCGTATTCGATGCACGGACGTTTTCGGTGCCCAGCCAACCAACCCGCGCGGACGCCCAAACTGCTCTCACGGTGCTGCAAGACCTGCTGGCCGAGTTCAGCTTTGCCCAGGAGATCGACCGGGCAGCGGCCCTGAACGCCATTTTGACGGCCACCCTCCGTCCCAGCTTGCCTGCGGCGCCGATGTTCCATGTGAAGGCGCACATACTGGGATCCGGCAAGTCATACCTCTGCGAGCTGATTTCAGCCTTTGCCACCCCCCAACGCGGCACGCCCACTTCCTTTCCGGGTGACGACGAAGAATGCCGGAAACTCCTGCTAGCGGAATTGCTGCGCTCCCCTGCGGTCATCGAGTTCGATAATCTGACCAGTGATCTGGTGGCGCACAAGAGCCTTTGCACCGCCCTGACTTCCGAGTTCATGAGCGGGCGCATTCTTGGGGTGTCAAAAACAGCCAGCGTTAGCACCCGCACCCTGTTCCTCTCCAGTGGCAATAATGTGGGCCCGGTGCAGGACATGACGCGGCGCTGCATCACCATCCGCCTCGCTCCGCAGTGCGAGATCCCCGCCGCACGCACGTTTTCGCGGCCGAACCTGGTGCGAGAAGTGCTGCATGAGCGCGGGCTCTATGTTTCGGCGGCCCTGACCCTCATCCGGGCATGGATTGTCGCAGGGCGTCCGGGAATGCCCGGCAGGGCGCTGGCTGGTTTCGGTGATTGGTCCGATCTGTGTCGGCAGCCGCTATTGTGGCTGGGCGTGGCCGATCCCACCGAATCAGTCTTTGAGGCCATGGCCGAGGATCCTGATCGAGAAATGCTCCTGCGCCTGTTGGACGGTTGGCAGCTGGTGTTCGGCAAGACCGCTGCCATGGTCCGCGAGGCCCTGCGGCGCACCACTGCGCCCGGAAACGAGAACGTGGAATTGAGGGATAGCCTCCAGGAGATCGCAGGAGAGCGTGGAGATATCAATCCGCGCAAGCTGGGGTGCTGGATACGCCGCCATGCGGGCCGCATCGTGGACGGCAAGCGCATCGTGCGGGCCGAGGGCAATTCCTCTGCGGAGCGCTGGCGGGTGGAAGGGGTGCCATCGGTTTCCTCGGTTTCGCCGGTTCCTTCCCCGCCGATGGGGAGTGTTGTCCCGGAGGAATTCCATACATTCACCAGCCATGAAGGCGACGAAGAAGGAGAGGTATAGACCATGGCCACTTCAGAGAATCCCGTCATCATCAGCACCTCGTCAGCCGTAAATGCCGCGCCTCCTGAGAGCGCTGGCAATTATGCGGCGGTGCGCTTCAACGCAATGAAACACGGCATCCTTTCCAGGCTGGCAGTGCTGCCCCATGAGAGCGAACGCGATTTCACGGAGTTGCTGGCGGCGCTGATGGAAGAGCACCGACCCACGGGCATGACCGAACTGCATCTTGTGGAGGAATTGGCGGCGGTCATCTGGCGCAAGCGCAGGGTGCTGATGGCCGAAGGGGCGAGGATCAACGCAGGGCTTCGCAGCGCGGTGGACAGCCCGAAGATGCTGCTGTCATCGGCAGCACCCTTTGAGCGCGGTCTCGCCAGTGATGACGTGAATCTGCCGGACCTCTTGACCAGCACGGCGGAAGAATCGGTCGAGCAGCAGCGCGAGGCGGAACTAGACCTCACCAGGACGCGCAAGGCCTCGGCCATCCTTCGCAAAGGGGGTGGGAAAGCCTATGAAAAGGCGCGTAGGGCCCTCGCCCCGGATTCCCGCGATTGGTGGGACGAATATGTCCAGGAAGAGGAATACCCGGCAACCGCTGAGGGGATGGCTCAATTCATCCAGGAGCATCTGGACCCGTTCTGCTGGCGAATGGTCCAGGAGGCGAGATTCACTCCCGCCATCAAGGCCCAGACCCTGGGTGAAGGGCTGCAAGCGCACCGATTGGAGAAGCTGAACCGCTACGAAACGCACCTGGACCGTAAATTCGAGCGCACGCTCGCCATGCTTTTGAAGCTGAAAGACCTGAGAAGCGCATGAATTGCCATTCGTGAAATTCCAAGGAAACGCAGTCTGGGCCTTGGTTTAGATCACGGCCGGTGAGAACTCTTGAATGAAATTCCAAATTGATTTCGGGAAAAACGGGAGAGATAAGACATGGGCGGTTTGGGCAGTGGGCGCCGGTGGCATCTGGCAAGCAAGGAGGTCACTTCGGACTTCCGACAAATTGACGTGAGACGGTGGCAGCGGGATGGCCTGCTTCGACCGGGGCAGAGCTTTGGCTGGCAGTGGACGCAAAATGGCGCCGTCCAGGCTTCCATCCGAATTCGGGCTGAAACGAATCGCGTGATCCTTTGCTACCGACACAAGACTGGGGGGGCGGACTGGAAGGATGAGGAATACCCGGTTCATCTGACCTGGACCGAATGCCCCCTGGGGGGTCGTCGCCCCTGGTTCCTTTGCCCGGCGAAGGGGTGCGGGCGTCGTGTCGCCATCCTTTATTGCGGTGGGATCTTCGCCTGCCGTCATTGTTACCACCTGGCCTATCCAAGCCAGCGAGAGATCGCCCATGACCGGGCTACTCGGCGGGCGGATCGTATCCGAGGGCGGCTCGGTTGGGATGCAGGGCTTCTGAATCCCCAGGGTGACAAGCCCAAAGGGATGCACTGGCGAACCTACATCCGGTTGCTGGGCGCCCATGAACACTGGTCAAGGCTGGCGTTGGCGGGGATCATGCGGCAATTCGGATTAATTCAGCAGCGCGCGGAAGATCTGATGGACAAGCTGTCATGAGGGCATTACTGGATTTTGGAAATTTCAGGACGTTCGCGGTGGGGGATGCTTTCCCTCGGAATCTGTTGGTGACCGACGTAGGCAACCTTGGCGCTGCTCAAATGGCCAGGGGCGCAACCAGCATTCGTAATCGAATTCTGCAATATCTGGGAATTTGATACTTGTCTCCTTCCTTCCCCCTTCATACTTCGGAGACCAACCCAATCAGGTGCGTCGATGCCCGCAGCTATAAAGAGATCCGAAATCCAGTTCAAGCCTTCCGTTCGACTGAAGTTTGGATTCATGGGCCTTGACGATGAGCATGCGAACCACGTGGTCCGGGCCTTAATCCGGGACGATTGGCCCAAACAGAAGCATTCAAAGCAGTGCGTATACTTTGTTCGATTGACTGGGGATGTGGTGCCCATCTACCCCAATGGCAACAGCCCAACCGTGTACATCGGGGAAGGGGATGCTAAAAACAGACTCTTGAGCCATGCGAAGTGGCTCACTCCCTTAATTACCAGCATCCCAGGTATGGGCCTGGAGGTGGTGATTGCCGAGGTGGCTCGCGGGAATAATCCGAAGCTCTACCAGTTTGTCGAGGCAGACCTCATTGCTTGGTTCGCAGAAAAATATGGGTCAATCCCCTGGTTCAACAAACAGAGAGAAAAGTCAAAAGAACGGCAGTATGAGTACGCACCATTGGCAGAGCAAATCTTGAAGTCGAAGTTCCTCCCAGGTCCCGGGAATTCATTTCAATGGGCCATTCGGCCTACGCACACTAACCCGTTCCATCGACAATGGAAGATTACAGGTGTAAAAGAGCTGAAGGACTGATCGCAGGCCATCTGTTTCGCAAAATCGGCCAACACTTGGTACCTGGGGGCAACTTTGGGGGCAACACTGAGAAATCGAATTGTCTTAGTGTTTTATTGATTTAACTTAAATTAGCCAGTTTGGTTGCCGCCACCCCATCGAGCCCCGCAAGGGGCTCTTTTTTTTGGCTTTTGGAGCCATTCTGCTGCGAATCCATCCATCTATCTATGGACGTGCCGTTACTCTCGTTTCCAGGTTCATGCCCGGTAGATACATCGCCATCATGCGAGCCGGAGCCACCACGCCTTGCCGTTTCATCCATTCATCGGCTTCCCTGACGAGCGGCAGCCCGGACTCACCTCGCAGCAACCCGCGGCAGCGTTTCATCACGTTGGCGTGGAGAGCCATCTCGCTGGCCTCGAAAGCGGATTCAGCCAGGAAGGCGAAACCCAGCGCGTCATCGGTCCGTCCATCCAGCCATGCGGCGATGGTTTCCAAGCGGAGGGCCAGCGCCTGACCGTAATCGATCTGCTCACGCTGAATTGAGGCCGTGTCTTTCTTCGACGTTCGCAGGTAATCCCGCCGGGCCTTGGGTTCTTGTGTCGTTCCAGCCAAGGCAAGAGCCAAGCGGGCCCGCAATTCAAGGCAGGTGATGCGGATCGCTTGAACACTCATCAAGCGGGAACGAATTAGCAAGTCCCACCGTGCCATGGTGAGATCCCAGCTAGCCTTCGGGTTTCCGCAGTAGAGATCGATATTCCCAAGGGCCACCAACTCCAACGCTCTTTGATGGAAGAACCCGGAATCAGGGAGCCGCTTCATGATCTGCTGGATTTCCTGCCGCGCAGTATCTGGCGAATCCTTGGCAAGGAAATGGATAAAGCCGGAGCCCGTCTTCAGATTCGCGAGAAACAGGAGATCCCCTGCCTCCTCGGCTTCTCGGAACAAGACCGGCAGGCGGGAGGCAAGGACTGCCAGATTCCCCAGAGCATAGTGGTTGATCAAGGCATAGGATTGCGCGTTCCGCAGTTCGTAGGCGAGGCCGGTGGCATTCTCCCGCAACTGCATTTCAACCTTGTCCAGGATCGCGGCCGCCTGCCTCCATTGACCCAAGGCCGTCCGGGCTATGCCCGTGGCGATAAGGGTATGGCTCATGGAGTACGGGTCTCCCGCCCGCTGGGCCAATATCATGGCCATGTTGAGGTACGTGGTGGTCCGTTTTCCCCCACGCCGACCCAGGGAAGAACAGAAAATGGCCTCGTAGGCGAGTGTGCGTACGAGCCTGAAGAGTTCGCCCGTCTGAAGGCTCAACAGCAACTGGCGAGTCTGGAAATCCGCCACGCGCATGAGATCGCCCGTGGCAAGTCCCATGGTGATCACCCAGTAGGCATCCAGCCGGTCCAGCGTTTCCTGGGATATCTCGTTTGCCTTGCGCTCCGTGAAACGGAGACCCCTCAGCCATAGCACGCAGCGATGATAGAACGCGGAAAACAGGGCCTGAGTAGGCGTCTTGGCCAGCCGGTCACCGATGGAGGAAAGCACATTCTCCAAGGCGCCGATGCCCTCCTGGAAATGGCCATTCCGGAGGTATTCCTGGGCCGCCTGGCGGCGCAAAATATTGCTCTCCTGCGGCACTGCGTGGGCGGCCGCGCGGAGGTAAGCCTCAGCAGCCTCCTTGCCGCGGCCCGCATTCGCCAAGGCCTCTCCAAGATGCTTCCAAGTCGAGAAGGATTCAGGATCGTCCGCGGAGCGAAGGCTCAAAGCCATCCTGAACAATGAAGCCGCCCTCGCGAAAGCCAGCGAGCGGGAGGCTTGGAGGCCGGCCGTCGTCAGGTAGTCGATGGCTTTCCCTGTTTCTCCAGCGGCTTGATAGTGTAGGGCCAGGGCTTGGACGTCCGGCTTGGGCGCTTCTTCCAATGCCTGGGCAATGCGGAGATGGCCAGCCCTTGCCGTTCCTAAGGGCAGTGAGGAAACCACGGCATTGCGAATGAAGTCGTGATACGTCTCGATCATCCGCCGTTTTTCCACGGCCCTGATCCGGATGAGGTGGCCTTGCCGCAATAGATCAAGAGATTGGACGCCGCTGGTCTTGATGCCGGCGGCGGTCTTCAGGATCTGCCACTCGAGGGGGTATCCAGCGAGTGCTGTGAGCTCAAGGAGCGATCTCGTTTCCGAGGGAAGATCCGTGACCCGCGCATGGATATACGATTCGAGATTTTCCGACGAGAGTTCGGCCTGGCGCCGGAGAGCGGCGTGCTGGGCGAGTTCGTGGATGAAGAACGGATTGCCGCCCGATTCCCGCACGATCCAGGCGATTACCTCGCCGGGTTCCGGATCCTCCTGGTTCAACAGCCGGCGCGCCAGGAGCCCAGCCTGATCCGCATCGAGCTCCTTCAAGGGAATTTCCACGCTTCGGCCTTGGGCTGATCGGCCCAGGGACAGGAACTCGCGGAGTACGGGTGAAGTGCCGCTTTCCTCGGTGCGGTAGCACGCCACGAACAACATGATCGGCGCATTCGGAGGGTCCAACAGATCCGTCAGCAGTATCGTGCTGTCGCTGTCGCCCCATTGAAGATCATCGATGATGAGAACGAGGGGGTGGTTTTCTCCGATCCGTCTGAGGAGTTCACGCAAGGCCGAGAAGGCGCGGTGGCGCAATTCCTGCGGGTCGAGGATGGGAGCGTTTCTCTTCTGCCGTTGGGTGATTTGCGGAACCTGTTTGAAGACAGGAAACAATTGGGCCAGGGCACAAGTGTGATGGGGCAGAAGCGTCTCGATCCGGTTCGCCGGGAGATGCCGCAAGTGCTGGCTCAGTTCATCCACCAAGCCATCAAGCGCCTTGTAGGGAACATGCTCCTGCTCGTAGCAGCGGCCGCTTAGAACCAGGGCTTCCGGGTACTGCTTCAGGATCTCGCGGCGGAATTTCCTGATGAGATAGCTCTTCCCCATGCCGGATCCACCATGAAGGTTGATCCAGCCCGGGCGCCCTTCTCTGAGGGATTGAAAGGCGTGAAAGAGGGTTTCCAGCTCCCATTCCCTGCCGATAAACTCCTGATTCAACGGCGCCGGTTTCCGGATACTGCTTGCGGTGGTTTCCGACTGTTCCAGGCGGCGAAGGAATTCGAAGCCCGACGGCCTTTCCTCTGGGCTCGGATGCAACAGCTCCATGCACAGCCCGCTGATATCCGGGGGGATGCCGGGAAGCAAGGATGATGGCGCTGCGGGATGCTGGGAAACTTTGTTGATCAGGACCCGCAAACCGTTGCCCTGGAAAGGCAATCTGCCAGTCAGCACATGGTAGAGCAGGACCCCTGCGCTGTACCAATCGCTCGCCTCGGAGCACTTGTTATCCAATAGCTGCTCGGGTGCCATGTAGGCAGGTGTGCCCGTGATTTCCGAGGCTTGGTCTAGGCCTGGGTTCGAGGATTCGATTTCCGCTGACAGTCCGAAATCCAGGAGCACGACTCGCCCCTCCGGCGTCACCAGAACATTGCTTGGTTTGATATCCCTGTGGAGCAACCCGGCTTGATGGATGGCGATCAACCCTTCCGCCAACTGCTTGAATGTGCGGGTGACCAGCAAGTAATCCTGCGGAGCCGAGGCGGGTGGCAGTTCGTCCGGCATGGGCAAGCGCAGAGAAGAGTCCTTCTCATCCATGGAGCTTGCGAATCCGTTCGAGAGGCTCACCTGGGGAATGGTCGGAGGTGTGGTGTCCAGAACCGGATCGGAAGTACTATCGTTGATCCCTTCTGAACCGGGTTCCTTCCGCGTGTGCCGAAGGTAGCGGAGGATGTCTGTTCCCTCGACGAGTTCCATCGTAAAGAACCACTGGGTATCGTCCGAGACGAGTTCGTGGAAACCCACCAGGTTCGGATGACTGACATCCGCCAAAGCCCGGAATTCTTTTTTGAACAGGAAGAGGCTCTTCGCAGTGGATTCGTGGGGAACTTTCAGGGCGACCAAGGTCTGACGTTCCTGGTCGAAAACCTCATAGACGGAGCCAAAGGAGCCGGATCCCAGACATTGCCGGTGGACGAACCGCTCCGTGCCTTGAAATGGCGTCACGTCGAATCCTTCTTTCTCTGCTCTGGTCGCTGAACCTCGTCCCCTACGGAATGTTCGTGAGTGGCGCTAGGAATCACGAAACGCGCCGATGTTTTTTAAAATCATAAATGGGTCTGTTTGAAAGCGACCCAATCATTTCAACATCGGCGTTATCAACCGGATGCTTGAATTGCCCTCCGCCTGCGCGGCGTGACAATTCGCCCGGCGCACCTGAAACAAGGCACGGCGGGAAACATACGACGAACGTGCGCATCTGATTTGACATGCCCGACGGATGAATTGTGAATCTATGCTGGGAATTCATTCAAACCAGGCAGCGCTGTCAAGGATGTCAGAGGAGCGAACTGCAATTGCCAAAGTTACAGACGCAGGGATTTCCCGCAATCGGGCATCCTTCCATCTGGTGCGCTCCCGCCAATATCACTCCGAGTGAGAGTCCTAGTTTCCTGATGTGGGTCCTGGGCCCATAATGCGTTCACCTATCAGCGAGGTTCTCCGATGTCGCTACCTTTGCAAATCGTTCTGTGCCTGGCCATCACCACCTTGACCGTGTTCCTTGTGCTGCTGATTCTCCAGGCAAGGCGCACAGCTGCTGCGGTGGAGCGATTGGCGGACAGTGCAGCTCGGGATCTCCGGCAAGTGGCCGAGGATGTCCACGAGGTGCGCGGCCGGATTGATGAGGTATCGGATTTGGTCCATGACGCCTTGGAACTGCCCTCGGTTCTAACCCAGGTCGTCTCAGGGGTCATCAGAGCCGTGCCGTCTCTCTTCAAACGGCGCAAGTCCTCCACAAATTGGATCGAACCCCTCCTGACAGGCATCGAAACTGCGTTACATTTGTTTCGCCGCCCGATGGCGAATCCCCCCAAGGAGACGACTCATGAGTGAAGACCGCGGATCCATTGGCACTTCTCTGTTGATTTTCCTGGCAGGCGCGGCTGTCGGAGCCACCATCGTGGCGCTGACGACCCCGAAGACCGGCCCCGAGCTTAGGGGCGACTTGAAGGGGCTCGGAAACAAGGTCAAGGACCGGATCTCCCGCCTCCGGTCCGACGAAGAGGAGAAAGTGGAGGCCTAGGGCCGGACCACCAGTCAGCCTTCTTCCCCCAAACCTGATCAGGTAAACTGATCAGTTCGGGGGTTGCATGCACTTGGTAGTCATAGGCGGTGGGCATGCCGGGATCGAGGCGGCCTATATTGCCGCCAGGATGGGTATGCCGACGACTCTTCTGACCATGAATTTGGATCAGATCGGTCAGATGAGCTGCAATCCCAGTATTGGCGGAGTCGGGAAAGGCCACATGGTGCGGGAGGTTGATGCCCTCGGGGGCGCCATGGCCCGCTTGATCGATGCCACCGGTATTCATTTCCGAATCCTCAATGAAAGCCGTGGCGTGGCCGTCCGGGGCCCCAGAGCCCAGGCGGACCGGGTGAAGTACCGCATTGCCGCTCGAAAGCTTCTGGAAGCGGCGCCGAATTTGAAATTGCGGCAAGGCATCGCGTCTGGACTTCGATGGACATCGGGAACCCGCGGTCTGCGGGGCGTAGAAATGCTGGATGGCTCCTTTCTTCCCTGCGATGCCGTGGTAGTCACCACCGGGACTTTCCTGAACGGATGCATCCTCATCGGAGATCACAGGATCGAGGCGGGGAGGGCCTCGGAACCTTCGTCACGCCAGTTGGCCGATCAACTGCGAAGCCTGGGGCTCCGCTGGCGAAGACTGAAGACGGGGACGAGTCCGCGGATCGCCAAGGCGAGCATCGATTTCCAGAAACTGCAACCTCAACCTGGTGATGATCCACCGAGGCCTTTCAGCTTCTTCAGCCGGGAAATTCCGCAACCGCAGGTCTGCTGCCACATCGCATCCACGACACCCGAGACCGAAGCTGTCATCCGCGAGAATCTGCACCGGTCCGCGATGTATGGCGGGCATATCCAGGGCGTGGGGCCAAGGTACTGCCCAAGCATCGAAGACAAATTCGTGAAATTTCCCAACAAGGAGTCGCACCAGATCTTTGTGGAGCCTGATTCCTTGGAGACTGAAGAGATCTATCTCGCCGGCCTCTCTACTTCCATGCCCGTGGATGTGCAGGTGCGCGTGGTGCAGAGCATGAAGGGCTTTGAACGAGCCGAGATCCTGAGACCCGGATACGCCATCGAGTACGACAGCTTCGATCCGCTTCAACTGAGGCAGGACCTTGCCGTGACCGGACTCGAAGGCGTCTGGTTTGCGGGGCAGATCAATGGCACCACAGGCTATGAAGAAGCTGCTGGACAGGGGTTGATGGCGGGTGTGAACGCCGTGCGATGGCTCCAGGATCGAGATCCCATCGTGCTCGCCCGAGACCAAGCCTACATCGGCGTGATGATCGATGACCTCGTGACCAAGGGGACTGACGAGCCTTACCGGATGCTGACTGCCCGGGCGGAGCATCGGCTCGGACTCGCCTGCGACTTGGCGGACGCGCGCCTGCTTGAGACCTCCAGGGAAATCCAGGCGCTCGATGCATGCGAATTCCAGGAGATCGAATCCAAGCTGGAACGCAGGAGCCGGTTGCGGCGCCAGTGCGATGATGCCCGCGTGACATTGACTTCGCCCCTGGGACCGCTGGCATCCGAGGCGGGCTTGATCCTCACCACGGGGCTTTCGCTGGCGGAATTGCTCAAACGTCAGCAGGTCACGCCAGAGATCGCCGACAAAGCCCTGGCTTCACTACCCGACTGGGACCAGGCGCAACCGGGTTGGGATTCCCAGTGGGAGCGCGATCTTCTGCTATTCGAAATCCGCTATTCGGGCTACCGCGAACGGGAAGCGCGTCTGCTCGATGGCCAGCGTGCCTGGGACTTCGTGCGAATCCCGAATGATTTCAGCATCGAGCAGGTTTCAGGCCTCAGCAATGAAGTCAAAGAAAAATTGAAGCGGCACGCACCGGAGACGCTCGGGCAGGCATCGCGCATTCCAGGCATCACGCATGCCGCCGTGACTCTGCTCCACATGCTCATTGAACGGGAAAGGATTGCGTAGCGCTCAGCCCCGAGCGTTGATGAGATCGCGCAAGTACTCGTAGAAGTCGTTCCCGAGATCCTTTCGCTTGAGGGCAAATTCGACGTTCGCCTTCAGGTAATCGAGCTTGTTGCCTGTATCAAATCGCTTGGCGGGAATGGGCGCGGCCGTGAGCTGTCCTTCCATGGCCAGCATGGCCAGTGCATCCGTGAGCTGGTATTCGTTTCCCACCCCTGGCTTGAGGTTCTGCAAGTGCTCGAAGATGCGCTCGGTCAGGATGTAGCGGCCCACCACGGCCCAGTCGCTTGGGGCGATCTCCATCGAAGGCTTTTCAACGATGGTGTGCACGTTCCACCAGGGGCCGAGTGGCTGGGGCGCGTTGACGATGCCATAGCGTGAGACATGTTCCCTCGGTACTTGCTGCACGCCCACGACGGAATGGCCCGTGGCTTCGTGGGCCGCGACCAGCGCGCTCAGCGCCGGATCTTCCTCATCAAACACGTCATCACCGAGGAGGAGCGCAAAGGGTTCGTCTCCCACGGCATGCTGAGCGCACAGCACCGCATGGCCGAGACCCAAAGGCTCGCCCTGACGTACGTAGGCGAACTGGGCCAGATGCGTGATGCTCTTCACCAGCTCCAGATCCTCGGTCTTCCCTCTGCGGCTCAGCATGTCTTCGAGTTCGTAGGCAACATCGAAATGGTTTTCGATGGCTTGCTTCCCACGCCCGGTCACGAGGATGATGCTCCCGATGCCGGCCCGGATGGCCTCCTCCACGACATGTTGGATCACGGGCTTGTCGACCAGCGGAAGCATCTCCTTGGGCTGCGCTTTAGTGACGGGCAGGAAACGCGTTCCGAGACCCGCGACTGGGATGACGGCTTTTCGAATGGGTTTGGATGACATGTGTTTCCCCTGAGATGGGCGTGGCCGGATTGAATTGAAGGATAGTCGAGGACCCCTTCTCTTAAGAGGATGATGTGATCTGGAGACTTGATGGTATATCTCGTTGTATATAAGCATTAAGATGAACCAGCGTTTTGGGAACGAGGTCCGTCGGCGCTTCCGGAAGATTTCTGCTTGCAATCATCCGTGGATGTTGTAACCTAGTCATCTGCGCGATTGAGGTTGCGGCAGAAACGGAGGCGGCGGAGCCCGTAG
>DCFP01000144.1:0-29988 GCA_002319925.1 Holophagaceae bacterium UBA1801
GCCGAGATCGCCGTGATGGGTCCCGACGGCGCCGTGAACATCATCTTCCGCAAGGAGATCCAGGAAGCCACCGACAAGGCCGCCAAGCGCGCCGAGCTGACGGCGATGTACACCGACAAGTTCGCGAATCCCTTCGTGGCCGCGTCCTGGGGCTATCTGGACGACGTGATCGATCCCGCCGATACCCGTCCCCGCCTCATCGAGGCCCTGAAGGTCGTCCAGAACAAGCGCGACTCCAACCCGCCGCGCAAGCACAGCACCATGCCGCTGTAAGGGAGGGAAGCGATGTCCGGAAAAACCAATGTTGCGGAGTTCCTGCCTCACCTGAAGGAGGCGTACAGCCACCTGGCCATGGGGCGCGTCAACGACCATACGGTCTACCTGATGAACATCCAGGGCTCATATCCCATGCACAGCCACACCCGGGACGAGCTCTACTTCGTCCTGGAGGGCGAGATCACGGTCCGGTTCAAGAATTCCCCGCCCGAGACCTTGCACAAGGGCGAGTGCCTTTCCGTCCTGGCCTACGTCAGCCACAGCTCCGAATCCAAAGAGGGAGCCACGGTGCTGATGGTCAAGCCCACGGACATGTTCCCACAGCCCAATGAAGTGGAGTAGGGAGCGATGACTACCACAAAACCCGTCATGATTTGTGAAACTCTGCTGCGCGACGCGCATCAGAGCCTGCTGGCCACGCGCATGCGCACGGAGGACATGCTGCCCTTCTGCGAGATGCTCGACTCGATCGGCTACTGGTCCCTGGAAATCTGGGGCGGCGCCACCTTCGATACCGCCATGCGGTTCCTGGGCGAGGATCCCTGGGTGCGCCTGCGCACCCTGCGCAAAGCCATGCCCAAGACCAAGCTCCAGATGCTGCTCCGCGGCCAGAACGTCGTGGGCTACAAGCACTACCCCGACGATATCGTCGAGAAGTTCGTGGTGCTGGCCAAGCAGAACGGTATCGACGTCTTCCGCGTGTTCGACGCGCTCAACGATCTCCGCAACATGGAATACGCGATGAAGATCGTGAAGCGCGAAGGGGGCCACGCCCAGGGCACCATCTCGTATACCATCAGCCCGGTGCATACCACCGAAGCCTTCGTGAAAATGGGCGCGGACCTGAAGAACATCGGCGCCGACTCCATCGCCATCAAGGACATGGCCGGCCTCATCACACCTTATGTCGCCTACGATCTCGTCAAGGCACTGAAAGAAAAGGTAGGTCTGCCGGTGCAGCTCCACACCCACTATACCTCCGGCTTCGGCACGGCAGCCCTTCTCAAGGCTATCGAAGCGGGTGTGGACGTGGTGGATTGCGCCATCTCCGCCATGGCCATGAGCACCTCCCAGCCGCCCACCGAAACCGTGGTTGCAGCGATCAAGGGCACCGAGCGGGACAGCGGCCTCGACTTGACCAAGCTGGCCGACATCGCCCGAAAGATGACGGAAGTCCGCAAGAAGTACGCGAGCTTCGAAGCCGGCATCGCGCCCGTGGACGTGAACGTCCTGCAGTTCCAGGTCCCCGGCGGCATGCTCAGCAACATGGTGAGCCAGCTCCGCCAGCAGGGCGCCATGGACAAGTACTACGATGTGCTGGACGAGATTCCCCGCGTGCGCAAGGACATGGGCTATCCGCCCTTGGTGACGCCTTCCAGCCAGATCGTGGGCACCCAGGCCACGCTCAACGTGGTGCTCGGCGAGCGCTACAAGATCATCCCCGAGGAAGTGAAGCAGTACTTCCGCGGCTACTACGGCAAGCCCCCGGCGCCCATGGATCCTGTGATCCAGAAGAAAGCCATCGGCGACGAGGAGCCCATTACCTGCCGGCCCGGCGACATGCTGGAACCCGGATTCGAAGCGGCCAAGAAGGAGATCGGTGATCTGGCTAAGTGCGACGAGGATGTCATCTCGTACGCTCTCTTCCCGCAAATCGCCCGTCCCTTCTTCGAGCGCCGCGAGAAGGGCCTTGGCGGCAAGGAAGAAGTCGCGGCGGCCATCGCAGCAGCTCTGTTCCAGCAGGCTGACCAGAAAGCCGCCAAACCTACCGCAGCCGCGGGTCCTGTAAACACAGGATCTCCCTGGAAGATGTCCGGGCGCAGCGTCAGCCAGAGGGGGTGGTGACATGGCCATCAACAAGTTCACGTTGAAGCTCGAAGGTCAGCCTTACGAGATCGAACGCCGCGGCGATCTCATGATCGTCAACGGCGTGGAATTCCCGTATTCCATCAAGGAAGGCGTGGTGACCATCAGCGGTACCCCCAAACCCGTGAAGATCACGGCTCCCACTACTGTCGAAGTCGATGGCATCGGCTACGCCATTGAAGCGACGGGCCTGGACGAGCCGAAGACCACCAAGAGCCGCAAGGCAGCCAGCGCTGGTGCAGCCGAAGAAGCGGGCGCCGTCACTGCGATCATGCCGGGCCTCATCATCAAGATCCTCAAGAACGAAGGGGATCACGTGGATGCAGGCGAAACCGTGATGATCCTCGAAGCCATGAAGATGCAGAACGAGCTCACGGCCAAGACCTCTGGCGTCATCCGCCAGATGAACGTGAAGCAGGGCGAGAATGTCGAAATGCGCCAGGTCCTTTGCGTCGTCGAATGAACTGAAGACTGTTCTTATTGTTCACGGAGAGCCCCGATCACCGGGGCTTTTCCATTTACGATTGCCAAGGCGCCCTCATCGGTCCACCACTTCGGCGTAAACTCCAAGATCGAATAGTCACATTCCCACTCACCCATTCAACATCGAGTCCATCATGCCGTTTGCCTCCCTTCCCCTCATCGCCCTTGATGGTCCATCGGGTGTGGGAAAATCCACCACCGCCAAGCAGATCGCCCGCGAACTGGGGTGGGCCTACCTTGATACCGGAGCGATGTACCGGGCCACAGCCCTTGCTCTGCTCCAGGCGAAGACGGATTTGGATGATCGCCCGGCCGTAGAGAAGGTGCTTGCATCCCTGCGAATCGATCAGCAGGGAACCAGGACCATACTTTACGGAGCCGATGTCAGCGAGCAGATCCGCACACCCGAAATCACGCGCTTCGTTACCCCTGTCAGCGCGGATGCCCGCATCCGGGAAGTCCTCGTGGATCAGCAACGGGTGATCGGCAAACGGGGCAACTGGGTGGTGGACGGTAGGGACATCGGCACCGTGGTCTTCCCCAACGCCTGCTGCAAGATCTTTCTCACCGCCAGCCCTGAGGCGCGCGCTAAACGGCGCTTTCTCGAACAGCAGGCCAAGGGCATCGGCGCCGCCATGACCTTGGAGGAGGTGATGGCGGACATACTGCGCCGGGACCAGGCGGATTCCACCCGCGCCGCATCCCCCCTTCGCAAAGCCGAAGACGCGGTGGAATTGGATTCCAGCGCTATGAGCTTCGAGGAAGTCGTCGCATGGATCGTCCGCCACCACCGTCAACACTCGTGAGCCATGTTTGACGAATCGCTCGAAGCGCTCCGTGGGATCCGAGAGGAACCTCTGGTGGAAGTTTCGACCGCCCAGCTCATCGGAGTGATGCTCGCGACCGGTGGCCTCTTCCTGGTGGAAGGAATCAGCAGGGATGGCTGGGTTCCCATCCTGGACAGCTTGAACCTCGTGTTCCATGAATCGGGACACCCGCTGTTCGGCATTTTCGGTGACACGATCGGCTTCCTGGGCGGCACGCTCATGCAACTCATCGTGCCGTTACTGGTGGCCGGAGCTGGCTGGTACAAGCGTCAAACCATCGCCATCGGCCTTTCAGGAATCTGGTTCTTCCAGAATTTCCTCAATATCGCGCGGTACATGGCCGATGCCCGGGCACAAATTCTGCCTCTCGTCGGAGGTGGCGAGCATGACTGGGCGACCCTCTTTGGTCGCTGGGGGATCATCCAGCACGACACGGCCATCGCGGGAATCGTGAAGTGTTCAGGGTGGGCTGGAATGATCGCCTGTGCTTCGTGGTTGGCCTGGCGATGGAACCGGGCTCGGCACCGCAGAGGCTGATACTTGGCATTCGACTTGTGCCGTGAAGCCATTGTGCCGATATCTTGGGAGACGACGAATCCATCGCTGGGGTGAATATGGAGGAACCCGGTCAAGAATCTGCCAACCAGCGTGGCTCAGAGCGTTCCAGACATGCGATCCGCCATCTTCGTGCGTACTTGATCGCGCTTTTCGCTCTGATCGCGGTCAGCATCCTCCTGACCGCCCTGACCACCTATCTCTCCATCCAGGCCCATCTCCAGGGGCAGTTCCAGAACGAAGTGCAACGTTCCCAGGAGATGAATCAGCTGCAGAACCAACTGGTGCAGCCGATCCTGTTTTCACGGTGGATGAGCCGCGATCAGTTTCTCCTCGATTGGGTGAAAAATGGGGAGAAGGATCCAGCGAAGGTCATCCAGTACCTCAAGGATATTTCGAGCGCATGGCATTATTCTGCGTTTGTCGCATCCAGCCGCACACATAAATACTATTTTTCCGATGGAACCATCAAACCCCTGGATCGCGGTACGGCTGATGTCGGATGGTTTTTCGATCTGCTGGAAAATCGCACCGAGTCGTTGGCGGATGTGGGGTACAACAACGGAGACGCCAGCCAACCCTTCCTCTACATCGACATCCGGATGCCAGACATAGAAGGCCAGACCTCTGCCTACGTTGGGGCGGCTGTGGAACTCGGTCGTTTTCAGGAACTGCTCAAGGCCTATCGGCAGACCAACGGCGATGAACTCCACTTCGTCAATCAGCAGAACATGGTGATCCTTTCGACGCGCCCCGGGATCGTGAACACGCCCGCGGAAGGCTACGACTGGTACAAATCGATTGCCCAACTCCCTGGCGCCACCACCGACACCACCCTGTCCCGGGATGGGCATTCCCTGAGCATCAGCCGTAAATGGATCAGTGAACTAGGATGGCGGCTGTACATCGAGCATGATCTGAACACCTCGCAGAAACAGGTGTTCACCATTCTCCTCCGCACCATCGGGGGGATCACGCTGCTGATCATCGTGGTCATGCTCACCATGACCTTCCTGCTTCATCTGTTCAAACATGACCTGGACACAGCGTTTTCCCAGATCAAGTCCTTGAAAGGCATCATCCCCATCTGCTGCGCGTGCAAGAAAATCCGTGATGACCGTGGCTACTGGCGCCAGCTCGAGCAGTACATCCGGGAGCACTCGGAGGCGGATCTGAGCCATGGCATCTGTCCGGATTGTGCGAGGAAACTCTATCCCGGGCTCAAGGCCACCGAACAGCCCCCGGACCCGACGAACAACGATGGCCCCTAAACACAAAAGCGCCCTTGCCGGGCGCTTTGCTGTGAAGTGGCCGAACCTTACTGGGCCTGAATCGTGATCCTCTTGGGCTGAACCTCCGGCACCTTGGGAACCGTCAAGGTCAGGACTCCATTCTTCAACTCCGCATTGACACCGTTGGAGTCGACGCCCTCCGGCAAGCTGAACGTCCGGCTGAAATTCCCGAAGGTCCGCTCCGAGGAGAAGAAGTTCTCCCCCTCCTTGCGCTCTTCCATTTCCCTCTTGCCGGTGATGGTGAGGCGATTGCCTGTGAGGTTGATATCGAGGTCCTCCTGCTTCACTCCAGGGAGATCGGCCACGAAAACGTATCCATTGGCGGTTTCCTTGATATCAAAAGCAGGCAGGTAAGCACCCTGCATTTCCGGGAATTCAATGCCTCGGAATGGATCCCAGTTCATGAGATTCCGCATGAAGCCAAAGGGCTCGATGCTGCCGTAAGCGGGGACTCGGCGTTCGCGATGGACTACGTTCATGATGCCCTCCTTTAAAATAGGTAGAAGTAATAGATGCGACCTAAGAACCGCCGCATCTGTGAGTTACAAGTTAAGATCTCGTAACCGAAGAAAATATGCGCGTGTATGACTAAGAAGTCAAGAGCTCATTTGAACTTTTTTAAAATTGATCGTAAGAATTAAAATATTTAATTTTAAATAGCGAAAGCCACACGCCTGCCCTGCGACTTATCGGGCGAGCATGACTTGGTTAAGGGAAATACGATGGACCTGAGGTTGCGGTTCAGCCCTTTGGCCGGAAGGCCTTGATCACCGTCTCGTCGACCTCGAGGTAGGAGCCACCAAGGAGGTCCAAACAATAGGGTATTGCCGGGAACACCGCCTCCAAGCATTCGCGTATGGATTTCGGTCTTCCCGGAAGATTCACGATCAAGGTTCGCCCACGGATGCCGGCGGTCTGCCGCGAGAGAATGGCGGTCGGAACGTATCGCAGGGAGACGGCCCGCATCTGTTCCCCGAATCCTGGCATCAATTTCTCACACACGGCCGCAGTGGCTTCTGGGGTCACATCCCTTTCGGCTGGTCCAGTGCCGCCGGTCGTAAGCACCAGGCAGCATCCATCCACATCGCAAAGCTGACGCAGGGTGGCTTCGATGTCGGCCCGTTCATCCGGGATCAGCCGGTAGCATGCTTCCCATTCGCTTTTCAGAAACGCATCGAGGGTTTCGTGAATAGCTGGACCGCTCAAGTCCTGGTAAGTCCCTGCCGTGGCTCGGTCAGAAATGGTGACAATGCCGATGCGTGCGTGAGCCAATGGAATCTCTCCGTTTTACAGTCCTGATATACAATCCCAACCTGCCCCGTGGCAATATATGGATGTATCATCCCAATCAAATTTGGGAAAACAAGTGAAGATTGCCGATGCATGTGCAAGATGCCACGAATTCATTGTGGGATGTTGAAACCGTATTTTCGATTCCTTGGAGCTTCCGTGAAACACTGGCCGCTGTCCCTGTTGAGTCTCCTGCTCCTGAGTACGCGCGTTGAGGCGGGGATCATCGATGGAGTTTCCATCGACCTTGGAAAATCCGCTTCGACCAACTGTGATCTCACGCTTATCAGGGTCGGTGTGCAGAAGAACTGGCAGAAGCAGTGGTTCAAGGAAGGTGCGTGGCACGTCGGCGGCTACTGGGATTTGAGCCTGGGCTACTGGGACAACCAATCCGCAGAGAAAACCAATTCCGGAATCCTGGATATCGGCCTGACGCCGACATTCAGGCTCGAACAGAATGACCCTTCGGCCGTGAGCCCGTATTTGGAAGCCGCCGTTGGCGTTCATTTCCTTTCCCATTCTTCGGTCAGCGCCCATCGGGAGTTCGGCAGCTCCTTCCAGTTCGGTGATCACGTCGGGGCAGGCATCCGTTTCGGTCGAAATCATGCCTACGACCTGAGCTACCGCTTCCAGCATCTCTCCAATGCCGGCATCAAGGCGCCGAACCAGGGCATCAACTACAACCAAGTCCGGTTCGGGGTTCACTTCTGAGCATTGAAACGAAAAAGACCCCCGGGTCAGCGACCTGGGGGTCTTCTCTTGTGCGGTCCGATGGAACGAGGATGGATGAGCGTTCACGGAATTCATACGAAGGAGAATCCTTGGAGGAGATCTTCGTCATCGTCGCTCCTTGGAAGCTCACCCAGGCTCTTCTGACCCGCCAGTCGAGGGGCCGAACCCTTGATTGGCCGCGGCGGAAGCGAAAGCTGAGCAGTCATCAAAGCGGGTGCCTCGGTCGCGATCAGTTCCCCTCCGGCCAGCAAGTAGGCGCGGTCATAGGGAAGTTCCTGGAAGATGTGAAACACATCTCCAAACGTGAGCTGCCTGATTAAGTTCACAGGAATCAAACGCAGCTCGACTTTGGCCTTCACATCTGGCAACGGATGACGCCCCGGCTGCATGAATCTCCGCGGAATACCGTTCTCGATATACAGCCCTATTCGATCATCCGGAACCGTGATTTCTGGCTGGGATGGCGCAGGCGGCTTGCCTTTCCAAAACCGTTGGATCAATCGCCGCAGCCAGTGGACCCTTGGTTCCTTGGTTTGCTCCGGATGGAGCCGGGCGTGCTGTTCCTGCGTGTGACGCAGATGCCACTCGATTTCTTGACCTAGTAATGCGTTGAACATGGTGTTGCTCCTTGTGTTGAGTGGTAAGTGATACCGCTGAAAATGGTTCGATCTAGAGATTGAACAAACGCTCCCATCCCGATGGGGCGGCCTTGAGAAGGGCCTTGCCCCATGGAGAGAGGTGGTTCGTGGATACGCCGCCTGAGGCGGTTGGTCAGTGGCGAAGGACCATCATCCCTTCACGCACATTACTTGTTTGAGTGTGTGGACGGCTTCCACGAGATCACGCTGGTTCTCCATGACCTCGTCGATGTCTTTGTAGGCGCCGGGCAGCTCATCGATGACGCCAGTATCCTTGCGGCATTCCACATTTTTGGTCTGGGACAGGACATCCGCGGCGGAGAAAGTTTTCTTGGCCTTCGACCGGGACATGCGACGGCCAGCGCCGTGAGAGGCGGATTCGAACGAATCCGCTTCACCCAGCCCTCGAACAATGTAGGACTTGGTGCCCATGGATCCAGGGATGATGCCCATGTCGTCTTTCCTCGCGCGGATGGCGCCCTTGCGGGTCACAAAGACCCTCTCGCCGAAATGCT
Organism: Holophagaceae bacterium UBA1801; assembly: GCA_002319925.1. Lineage (GTDB taxonomy): Bacteria > Acidobacteriota > Holophagae > Holophagales > Holophagaceae > UBA1801. The sequence goes on from DCFP01000144.1 coordinate 8,475, forward strand.
CCTCCGCGGCCACGTAGTTGTGGTGACAGGTGATGGCTTGATCGAAGGTGATCTCCGGAAAGAACCCCGCCAGAACCGTTTTGAACAAATGCAGCATCACGGCCCGATTCTCGCGCGCGTAAGCCTGGGCCCAGAACAGATCGTGCTGGTAGGCGTCGAACTCAGGGGAACCCTCCAGGAACACCGCAAGGTTCCGGTCAGGCAGATGCGCGTTGCATGGCAACTGCTTGGCCTTGGCGATATGTGCCTCGGCCAACTCCTTCCCGATATTCCGGCTGCCGGAGTGCAGCATCACCCACACGCGCTGGTCTTCATCGAGGCAAAGTTCGATGAAATGATTCCCGCTCCCCAGTGTTCCGAGTTGGCGCATAGCCTTGCTTTCCAAGCCCCTGGTCCTCGGATCCAGGTCCTTGAACCCGGCGAAGAGAACCTTTGCGGGGATCCAACTCACTGGGGAGGCGTGCTCGTGGAAGCCGACTGGGATGGCACGCTCCACGGCCATTCGAAGATCGTGGAGGGAATCCGGCAGTCTGGAAGCAGTGATGGACGACCTGACGGCTGCCATTCCACACCCGATGTCCACGCCCACGGCAGCGGGTGCGACGGCACCTTTCATGGCAATGACTGAGCCGACGGTGGCGCCGATCCCGGCGTGAACATCAGGCATCGCTGCCACGTGGGAATGGACCCAGGGCAGTTTGGCCACATTCTTGAGCTGATCGATGGCTTCGCTTTCCAACGCGCCAAGACCCGCCCAAATCTTGATGGGGACGCGGTCCCCCTTGAGGATGGTCAGTGTCATGACATCTCCTTGTACATGTTCATTCGGTTTCCAGGATCCGCCATGGGCATTTCGCTGGATTTAATGTCGACCGAGATGGAGTGATCAGGGACGTCAAAGCCACTGGTGACATCACCGCCGCTTATTTGATTTCCCCCACCCACAACAGAATCGATCCGACTTTGACTGAATACTGTTCATTTTTCATCGTTCACCTCCTGGCGGTGTGGATCCATTTCAGGACAGACCCTTCCCGCCACATATCAATATTGTGGTTTCTATTGCTATAAATCTGAATTTTAGGTTTTCAAAGAGATACGATGTAAACCCTTATTTATCTATAGATACAATTTGATATCTATATTTTAAGGAGTCGCCTGAAGATCGGCCGAGCCTCGGCTCAACCCGATCGGTTTGGGTAATGCAGTGGATGGGGGCGATGGGATCGAACCATCATTCCGGGATTCAAAGTCCCGCGTCCTGCCATTGAACGAGCCCCCAAAGCGGCCTGCTCCGTGAATCGAGTTCACAGTGAAGTGCTGCTTGGTCGCGTGTTGATGCAAGAGAACGTCGGGAATCCCCGTGGGAATCCCCCGGGTTCCTTCAGTGGGCGACAGGAGTCTGAAAGGCATCAAGCCTTTCCAGCCTCAGCCATATGCTGATGCGGGATCCCACCAGAAGGTCGGGGCGCTTGGTTCTTGCGAACCAGACCCCTTGTCAGGTGGGGTCAGCGCTCAGGAGATGGACAGCATGTCTGCTTGGCTCAGCACGCGATGGCCATCCTGGGGTCGGAAGTCTTGGCTCCCGGAAACCATCGCCACTCCGCTGCCAGTGCTGGCAGCGCAGTACCGAACGGCACTCGCTTCGCACTTGTAACGGTTGATGGTCATCACGGGGGGCTCCTTTCGACTGGACTCTACCAGGGATGCCTCAGCATGGAAGGTCGGATGAGTTTTGTCAATCCAGTTTTTTTAAGAATATCTTTTTGTCATTTCCAAGTTAACGCCATGCACAAGCATCCAGTGCTCAAGGCTTGCGATCGTAGCGGTAGAGCGCTGCCGGCCGGTGATCGACCTCCTGCTGCATCTCGCCGGTCGGCGCCAACAGGCCCGTTGCCAACAGGCGCTTCCGGAAGGAATCCTTGTTCAATTTGCGCCCTAGCACCACCTCATGGACTTTCTGCAAGTCGTACAAGGTGAAACTCTCCGGCAGCATCTGGAAGGCAACGGGGCTGTAGTCCAGCTTCCCGCGCAGGCGCTTCACGGACATGGAAAGGATCTCGCCATGATCGAAGGCCAGTTCCAGGGGCTTGTTCACGGAAGAAAGGACCTCCACCGGCCCTCCCGCTTCTCCGGCCCACGGCACATGAATCCTGCCCAGCATCATCTCCGGGGATTCCAGCTTCATGCGCGCGAATCGCTCGTGGTCCACGAGCGCGTAGTAGGCGACGCTGAGGACCCGCGTGCGGGGATCCCTGCCCGGTGCACCAAAGGTGAAAAGCTGTTCGAGAAAAACCCCCTCCAGTCCCGCTTTGGCGGAGAGCACCCGAGCCGCCGCCCAATCGAGGGACTCGTCCATCCGGACGAAGCCACCCGGCAAAGCCCAGAATCCGAGGAAAGGATGTTCCTGGCGTTTCACCAGGAGCGTGTGCAAGCTTCCCTCATGGATGGAAAGCAGCACTACGTCCACGGTTACCGAGGGGCGGTCGAACGCCTTGATATCGTAGGCCTGGAGAAAGAGCTCCTCGGCTCCCTTCACAGGCTTTTCCGTTTTCTTTGTATGACTGGCCATGGATGCACCTGCTCTGCCCGGAGTTTATATGCAACTCCCATCTATGCCAAAGTCCAGAATACGGCTGCAAACAATTCAATTCCCGCGACCGAATACAATTCCAGAAAAGGTGCAATCCCATGAACATCAGCCTGCGCATGCGAGCGGTCCAGGATCCGGTGATTCCCGTGATCCGCGAACTCATTCGCACTAACCCTGGAACCATCTCCCTTGGACAAGGCGTCGCATTCTATGGCCCGCCCCACCGGGCTCTGGAACAAGCTCGCGCGTTTGGCGCTTCCCCGGAGGATCACAAGTACACACCGGTGCAAGGGCTGGACTCCCTTCTGGAACTCATCACGCGAAAGTTGCGCTCGGAGAACGGCATCGCCACAGGAACAGAACTCCGGGTGATCGTTACGGCGGGCGGTAACATGGGCTTCCTGAACGCCCTGTTCGCCATCGCGGATCCAGGGGACGAGGTGATCCTGCCCTCGCCCTATTACTTCAATCAGGAGATGGCCCTCCGCATGCTGAACTGTCAGCCGGTGCCAGTCCCTACGAATGCGGACTATCAACTCGACCTGGACCGCATCGAGTCAGCCATCACCAGCCGCACCAGAGCCATCGTCACCATCTCGCCCAACAACCCCACGGGCGCCGTCTATCCCGAAGCGGCTCTCCGGCACATCAACCGTTTGTGCCAAGAGCGGAACATCTATCACATCTCCGACGAAGCCTACGAGAACTTCCTCTTTGATGGCGCACAGCACTTCTCGCCCGGATCCATCGAAGGCTCCGGGAGCCACACCATCTCTCTCTTTTCGATGTCGAAGGCCTTCGGCTTCGCGAGCTGGCGCATCGGCTACATGGTGCTGCCGGCCCACCTTTTCTCAGCGGTCCTTAAAGCCCAGGACACCAACCTTATCTGCCCGGCAGCCATCTCTCAACGCGCGGCCATAGGGGCCCTGGAGACGGGATCCGGATACTGCATGGAGCACTTGAAGACCATCCAGCATGTCCGTGAAATCGTGATCTCGGAACTGAACAATCTCCAGGGTCTGTGCGAGATCCCATCAAGCAGGGGAGGGTTCTATTTCCTGATTCGTGTACCGCAATTCCAGGATTCCATGCTCCTCGCCCAGCGGCTGATCCAGGAGCATCACGTGGCCGTGGTGCCGGGTGTAGCCTTCGGCATGACGGACACGTGCGCGCTTCGGTTGTCCTACGGAGCCCTCGCCCCAGAGACGGCTCGGGAGGGAACTCAGCGATTCGTGAACGGATTGAAGAAAATCCTGGCCTGAATCATCCCCTCACCAGCCGCAGCTTGCGCTCCGAAAGCCGCACCACGGCGCGCATGCCCCACGCGAATTCGATCCGGTCCGCTTCGATTCCATCGCCGAAGATCACCCCGTCCTCATTCATTTCGGAGATGATTTCCAGGGACACATTCGGATTCAGCAAACCTTCCGTAAGATCCGCCTGGGACCATCGGCTGGGCCAGGCCTCGCGGACGAAGAAGGCGAGCCGATCTTCCGTGGGCGAGGGAAGGTGCAACCCGGTCTGGCGTTCATGCTGGATGGACTTCGCCCAGCCCGTGGCGCCGGTTCCGGTGGCCACGATGAGCCCAGAGGACGATTGCCGTTCTTCCTGCTCGGCCAGGCGCAAACGGTAGCGGGCCGACTGGTGGCTGCGATGCCCCAGGAAGACTTCGTTGAGAGCCAGGAGTCGCTGGCCATCATCCAGCGTGGTCTCCACCATGGTCCGTTCCTCGATCCCGACCCTGCCGAGAAAGGCGTGCTGAATAAGATCCGGTGCGGCTTCCGGGCGATGCGGCACGAGGATGCCTTCGAAGCGCTGGGGATCGGGATTGATCCCCAGCACGAGCTGACCTTCGAGATACTTAGCGGCATTGGCGACCAGGCCATCCTGTCCCAGCACCAGCACGAGATCCTCTGGCTCGAACACGAAACTGGCAAGATCCGCGCGATCCAGCCGCAGCCTGCGCCACTTGACGGGAATGGCTCGCGAAACGGCCTGTAGGGCCCTTTCCACGAGGAGGTGACGGGCTTCCACCTCCTCGAGCTTCTGCCCTCGCGTCTCCAGGAAGAAGCGTGCCTGCTCCCGGGTTCCGTGCCGGATGAGCAACGTCTCCAGATCCGTGGGCCGGGTGACCAGCACCACCCTTGGCGCCGCGTTGGCCATATCAAGCCTCCGTTCCAAGCTTGCGCGTACCGGCCTCCAGGAGGTTGACCAGCGCTGGCCCCAGCAGTTCCGGTCCCAGGTTGAGGTGATCGATGCGCTGCAGCTTGCCCGCGATTTCCTTCAGCGCCAGCCCCATCATGATGCCGCTGGGCAGAGCACCATATGCCTCCAGACGGGATCGCTCGGTTTCCACACGCAGGCGCTCCGCCTCCGCATGGGCGCTCTCCACGGCACGGATCCCTTCAGCCTCGGCTTCGCTCCGCAGCCTTGCTGAGGCGGCATCGGAGCGGGCTTTGATCTCTGCGGCATTGGCCTCGGCCTGCATTTTGATCTCGTGCGCCTTGGCTTCGCCCTGCGCCTTGAGAGACTGGGCGCGCGCCGCGGCCTCCAGCGTGATCCGGTCGCTTTCGGCCTTTTCCTGGGCCGTGCGTTTTGCATTGGTGCCCTGTTGTGTGATGAGGTTCTCCTCGCGCTTGGCCAGCTCGATCTTGTTTTGCAGTTCGTTGTCCTGGATGGCGCGCTCCTTGTCCACGGCCTGGGCCCTGCGCTCGAAGGCGGCCTCATCGGCTTCCTGCTTGATCTTTTCCCGAGCCGGGGCTTCTAGGGCCTTCTCCAGATCCGGCGAGGGTTTCACGGTATGAATACGGACCGAAACGACACCCAATCCCATGGCGGCCACTTGATGTTCCGAAGACAGTCCCTCCTCCACCAGGGCCCGGACCCGCGCCTGGCCTTCGATGAGGATCTGACGGATGGGCGTGTGCAGCAGGTAGTCGCCCGCGTGCTGTTGAGCCAATTGCGAAAGGGCCTGGGCGATCTTTTCGAGAGGCTGGCGCAGGAAGGCACCCGTACTCGAATCCACGGTGAAATCCACGCGAGCCCCCAACTTTGCTGGGTCTATCACACGGTAGGTGAGCACGCCTTGGACACTCACCTCCTGGAAATCGGCGCTGCGGCCGTGAATGACCAGGGCAAGCTCACGGTCGTCCGCGGGTACTTCGGCGACGCTGTCCGTGAGCGGCCTGAACCAGAAGGACATGCCGCGCCCGCTCCGCAGGAGCTTGGTCCCGCGGTAATGGAGCACGAAGGAACTTGCATCCGCACGGAGATGCCTGAATACGGGATAACGACGGATCTCGGCCATGGTGGCCTCCTTTCGCACAGGGCGATTCCCTGGGGTCCATCGGCCCGCCTGAATCGCTTTGATGCCTATAACATATATGTTTTGGGAATCTATGTCAAGATCACCTGAAAGCCCACCCTATTAGCCGTTCAAACCCGATAGAATGGCCCACGGATTATTCCCAGTGGAAATCAGACATCATCGGATCGGCATGCTAACGAGATTTTTGCAGTGGATTCGCAAGCACCCCAGGCTTGTTCTGGGAATTGGTGCGGTTGTATTCACGCCACTGCTCGCGCTGTGGCTGATCTTCCACTCGCTCCATCGGCAGGCGGTGCTCATCATTCCTTCGCCCACGCTATTGTTGGAGGACGTCCGGGGCCGCTTCATCGCTGAGGTGAACGCCGACGAGCAGCGAAAAGGGTTCTGGCCTTTGCCTGAGACCATCCCCTCCCGGATCGTGGATGCCACGCTGGCGGCGGAGGATGCCCGGTTCTACGAGCACGACGGGGTCGATTGGCATTCCGTGGCGCGGGCGGTGTGGCAGAACACGCGCTACCGGAAGCGAATCTCCGGCGCCTCCACCATCGCCATGCAGGTGGCGCGCCTCCAGGATCCCGGCGGGCGCAGCTATCGCCGGAAATTGTCCGAGGCCGTGGTCGCGCGGGAACTCGTCAAGCGCTACGGTCATGAGGCAGTGCTCCGGCACTATCTGCTGATCGCACCTTACGGGAATCAGTACCACGGAATCGTCTACGCGGCACGCCGCTACTTCGACAAACCCCTCGAGGATCTCACCTGGTCCGAGTGCGCACTGCTCGTGGCTTTGCCGAAACTTCCCGGCCGGATGAATATCCTGCAGTGGGAAGGCCGGCAGAAGGCCAACCGGCGGGCGCTCTACGTCCTCGACCGTCTGCGCGCGCTCCACAAGATCCCGGAGGCGGACTACCTGGAAGCCAAGGACCTGCTTCCGAAGCTCCTGATCAGCTTGCGGGACACGCGCCCCCGAAGCTGCCTCCATGCGGCTTTGGCCATGGAACAGGCATTGAAGGAGCAACCCACTGAATCGAATCGATACCTCATCCGCTCCACGCTGGATCTCGACTTGCAGGACGAAGTCCAGCTCAAGGCCTGGGAGGCCATGCAGAAGTTCAGGCCCGAAGGCGCAGGCAATGTGGCGGCCATGGTCGTGGAGCGGACCACGGGCCGCATCCTTGCCTACCTGGGCTCCGAGGATTATTTCGACGATGTAAACTCCGGCTCCATCGATTACGCCCAATGCCCCCGCTCCTCCGGCAGCACATTGAAGCCCTTCATCTACGCGCTGGGCATGACCACCAAGCGGTACACCGCGGCATCGCTTCTCACGGACGTGGGCATGGCGCTCAACGGCAAGAACGGCGGCTACGTCATCCGCAACTACGACGAAGCCTTTCTCGGCCCCATCCTCTACCGCAACGCCCTCGCGAACAGCCGCAATATCCCGGCGGTGCAGGTGCTGGAATCCGTGGGCGTGGAGAAGGCCTACAGGCATCTGTGCGCGCTCGGCCTCTCCTCTGGGGACAAGGATCCCAACTACTACGGCGCAGGCCTGGCCATTGGCGGGCTGTACGTAACCCTTCACGACCTGGTCCGCGCTTATGGCGTTCTGGCCAATGATGGAAGAGCCTACGAGCTGCGCTGGTTCGACGGAGCGCAGACCTCTTCCCCCGCGAAGCAACTCATCCCGGAGGATGTGGCGCGGCAGATCACGCTCTTCCTTTCGGATCCCATGGCGCGGCTGCCATCCTTCCCCCGCATGGGTTCCCTGGAGTATCCCTTCGCCGTGGCCGTGAAGACGGGCACCTCCCAGGGCTATCGGGATGCCTGGTGCGTGGCCTATTCCGAGAAGTACCTGGTGGGCGTCTGGATGGGCCACCCCAGGAACTATCCGATGAACCACGCCAGCGGTGCGGGTTCTGCAGCAGAGCTGGTGCATTCCATCATGGAGACCCTCCACCCCGAGGAAATGGAGGGCATGCTCGAGCATTCCTTCCCGGTGCCACGGGGCTGGGAAGCCAAGCGGATCTGTATGCTCTCGGGGAAACAGGCTTCGGACGACTGCCCTTCCGTGGCCGTGGAATGGTTCAAACCGGGCACGGAGCCTGCCCCGGAGAAGGATGTCCATCGCAAGCTCCGCGTGGACCTGCGGACCGGCAAGCTTGCCGCTTCCGATTGCCCGCCCCAGTTCGTGCAGATGAAATCCTTCACCGTGCTTGATCCGCAATTCTCCTCCTGGGCGCGGGAATCGGGGCTGGAACTGCTCCCTCCCGAACTGGAGGACACGCCCGAATCCTCTTTGCGGCCCACGTCGTACAGACTCGCCGTCATGAAACCGCGAGCCGGAATCCTGTTGAAGGATCCCGAGGCGCCCGTTGCCTTCCAGACCATTCCCCTTGAAGCCTCCGTGTCGCCGCCCGCGCCGCAGGTGATCTGGTACGTCGATGGCAAGCCGTACAAGGTCGTCGACTACCCCTACACCGCCCGGTGGCCCATGGTGGAAGGCACTCACACCTTCCAGGTGCGCCTGCCCTTCGCGCCGCTCTCCAGCGAGCTCACCCGCATCACCGTCAAACCCTGAGCCTTTCGAATTCATGACTTCCCGCAAGACGTCCGCCAGTCCACTTGTTCCACCCAAACCTCCAGAAGAAAGGGCATCCACCATGGGAGCTCCTTCGAAGATCCAAGCGGCCTTGATCATGTTCATGGCTTCATGCCTGTGGCTGCATGCCACTGCGCCAGCCGCTTTGAGCCGGACCCGATTCCCGGCCAAGGGCCGGAACGAGGCCATCCTGGATGTGGTCGTATCCGGCCGCTACAGCCTGGTGGTCGCCAGCAAGCAGGGTTCGCGCATCCAGATCGTGGACCGCATGCTGGGCCCTGCGGAATCCGATGGCACGATCGGGGAAAGAGACGGACGCCTCGATCTGCTGCTCGATGCAGGTCATTACAAGGTGCTCGTGGATTCCCCGGAGCAAGGCAAGGGCGATGCAGCCTTGGAAGTGCATCCTTGCACCGAGCTACATGTCCCAGAGCCGCCACTGCTCGTGGAGCACAAACCCATCCGCGAAAACCTGGATGACTTCCAGCAACTGTCCTGGTGGATCCACGTCAACGACCGTCGCTTCGTCTACCTGGAAGCACAGGGGAGGAACCTGGCGGACTTGCGGCTATGGAGGGACGGAGTTTGGCTGTTGGACAGCGTTCCGCAGGTGAAGGAAGCGGAGCCCGTGAAGGGGAAGCCGGAACGTTCCTGTCTTCTGGTGGCTAATCTGAATCCCGGTTTCTATCTCGTCACGGCCTATGGTGGCGCGGCTTTGCGCTGGGCCAAGGACTCCGGCGAGCACGCCCTATCCCTGCGTTTCGGCATTCCGGAATTGCCCGATGCGTCGCGAATCGATGGCCGTATTTCACCCTTCGGCACCGACCGCTACCTGGTGCCCAAGGGCGCCAATTCCTACATCGCGCAGTTGACTGAAAAGAAGAGTTTCAATCTGGACGTGGCCTCCTTCGATCTTGGCGATGTGCCTGGTACCGGCGAGGCCAGTGCCTCCATCGACAAGAAATCCGCGGATCCTGAATGCAAGATCCGCCATACGACTTCGAAGGCCTTCACGCTGGTTAACGTTTCGGGCGCGCCTGGCGAGCCTTACGTGCTGCAATGTTTCGACGAGGAGGATCTCTATACCTTCAGGGCAGATCATCCCCAGGACTACCGGATCACCACCTTCCATTCAGGCTATGTGGACGACCACATCGACGCCACTTGTCTTCTTGTTTCCCAGGAGCAGGACACGATCCACAGGACTGTCTACGCCGAGGACGTCATCCACATCGGCGGCGAGAAGGGATGGGCGCGGCGGTTCAATCTGCTGGACGGGAACACGATCTTCTTCTTCGTGGACGAAACCGGGGACTACCAGATCCGGTGCTCAGGCACGGAGGCGCAATTCCGCTTCGAACCTTTCATGCTGACGCGCCCCATCGATTACCAGGAGCCAGCTTTCCAGGACAACGGCGGTGTCTTCTCCCTCGACAAAGGATACTGGATCCTCACGATCCAGCCCCGGACCAAGGGGATTCTCAAAGTGGCGCTCCAGCAAAAGGGATTCCTGGAGCGACTCAAGGACTGGGTACTGGGAACGGACTTGAACCCGCCTGCGCCTGCCAAGGGAAGCTGCGAGCTGCCCAAGGTGCAATTGGATCCGAAGTGGACCTACTCCCTGTACATGAACCACCAGGACGGGGTGAATCACGGCGTTCTGCTGCGGGCCTTGCCCTTGAAATTTGAAGAACCTATTCCGCTGACCCTGCAGCCAGGAAAGGATGAATCCATCGCCGTCACCGCCAACGGCAACGAGCGTTTGAAGGTCTTCACCCTGAAGGACGCCAAGTTCGCCTGCTTCGTCGATGGCAAACCCTGGTCCGAGGAAATGCCCGTGGGACCTGGCTCCCATGCGATCTGGATCCGCAACGATGGACAGAAATCCCTTGCCTTCACGCTTCAGGGCGTGCCCGAAGCCCAGGCCGCCGGAGCGCCGCCTCAGTTCCTCGGTCCCGAAGAGAAGAAGGCCCTGGATCAGCACCTTCCCGTGTTGTCGGAATCGACGCCGGTCTTTTTCGACCTCGGCAAGCAGGAGCAGCGCACGTCGCTGCTCAACGTCGCATCTCCTGGCCTCTACCGCATCGAGACCACCGGTCTGCTGAAGACGGCCATCACGATCCGGAGCGCCGTCCGTACCAAGCTGTTCTCTGCGGAAGCGAACGGAATCGGGCGGAATGCGCTGCTGGCACAGTACCTGAAGGAAGGGCAGTACCTGCTCACGGTGCAGACCATGGATGAATCCGCCGGTCACACGGGCCTGCGGATCCGGCGAACGGAAGTCACCAAGGGCGGAGAGCTGGTCCAGGACCGCGAGGCCAAGGCCGATGTGCCCGCCAATCAAGGCATGCTCTACACCTTCGCCACTGCCAAGGAAGGGAAGTACGCGGTTCAGACCCTGGGCCAGAACCGCTTCTTCCCCTGCCGTCTGGAAGACAGCGAGGGTTGGCCGATCCTGGCGCCCTCGACGCCCTCGAATTTGGTCCAGCAGTTAGTCCCTGGCACCTATCGCTTCATGAGCCTTCCCTTGGATGTGGACACGCAGCGACTCACCTCCTTTTCAGCCATTCCGGAGGCGAGGCACCTGGAGGGAAAGGGGCCTCACGCTTTGGCGCTCAACGAGAAGGTGGAGAACCGCTGGCGCGAACCGGAACAGGGCGCAGACCGGGCTCGCGATACCTATCGTGTGATGGTCCCCGCCAGCCTCGATGTGAGCGTCAAATTCGGCAATGACCAGATGCAGGGATTCCTGAAGAAGATCGGATCCTCGGACGCGCCCATCACCGTGCCTCCCAAGAAGAACTGGACCGGAACGCTGGAAGCCGGAGAGTACCTCTTCGAAGTGGAGTGCGGCCGCATCAACGACCGTGTGGATTATTCGCTCCAGATCACGACGGCTCAGCTTGCGCCCGGGCTGAAACAGGAACTCGCGGTCCCCGGAAGCATCGATGTGAGACTGGCGAAGGAATCCGTGGTGGAGATCTTCTCCCACGGCCAACTGGACGTGCGCGGTCTTCTCTACCGGGATGGCCAGCTCGTGGACTTCAGCGATGACTCCTTCAACGACTGGAACTTCCGCATCGCGCGCCGGCTGGAGGCGGGCGACTACTCGCTGAAGGTGGAACCCGTGGGCGGCAAGCCGGGAAGGACCATGATCGGCATGTTCGCACCGGCGGAAGTTCTCAAACAAGCCCTTCCAACCGAAACGGACCAAACGCTGGATCTTGCTGGGGCCATCAATGTGTTCCCGATCCAGATCAAGCCTGGCACCAATGTCTTCAGTGTGAAGGTCTCGGGAGCGGCGCAGTACGGGTGCATCCTAGAACGAGTGAACACTAGCGGAAGCGTTCCCCTGGTCACCCGCACGGGCCGCGACATCGCCATTGATATCCCACTCGCCCAGGATGGGACCTATCGACTGCGTCTCTGGTCCGCGGATCACCAGAGCGAATCCGTGCATCTGCGCATCGGGGGCGCTGCTGCCTCCGCCATCGCAACCACGCAAAGTCTGAGTGGATCCAAATTCGCACGGATCAAAATCGACAAGGGCGGCACGTTCGCGCCCGAACCCTCAGAAGGTTTCACCTTCAGCACGGCCATCGAGCAGCCCTTCGAGCTGCCCGAAAACGGCCTGGCAGCGCTGCCTTCGGGTGAGACCACCATCCATTGGAATGCGGGCGGCAATGGCAGGCTCACCCATGTCGTGCTGGACAAGGAACTCCGGCTAAGGATCCCAAAGGGTACCCGCCAGGAGCTGGATGTGAAGACTTCACCAGTCGGCCCCACGGTGATCCTCACCCACGGCCTCAATGGGCAATCCGCGTGCCTGGCTCTTCCCGGTGAGACTCGGCCCTACCTCTCCAGGAGCTATGCGCTGGCGGGAAGTGATGGGGGCACCGTGATCCCGCCCGCCGCATCAGGACGCGTTCTGATCTGGAATCCCCAGGAAGAAGAAACGTCTGTTTCGGAAATCTCCGTTAGCGGGCGGACATTCCAGGCCATGCAGAATGCGGGAACGCTAACCCCCGGGTCTTTCCAGGGAACACTACCCGCGGGCACGGGGCGCCAGTGGAACCTTCCCTCCGGTACCAAGCAAGTGGACCTCACCTTGGGCGATGGTCTTTTCGCCTATCTCTCGGAAAACAGCGCCGTCTCTGCCGTGGCCTTCGCCAGGGGCGAGATCTCCCACGATTCCTTCTCGACCACGGCCGCGCAGCTCGTGATCGTCAGTCTCTCCGGGCAGCCTGCGGCCTACGAATTGAACCTAATGGATCGAGCCTCGGCCTCGCTTTCGGCGCCCTTGGCCACCGGCCAGCTGTTCGAACAAGTTTTCCCCGAGGGCGGCACACTCCGTTTCGAGGTCGGACCCGGTGAAGGGGAACGCACCTTCTCCGTGATGGGCTCGTCCGTGTCCTGCGAGTGGATGGATGCCCAGGGCCAACTGCACGCTGGCTTGAACCATGACGTCAGGAACGGAGGCGTGGCGACGATCACGCACGGGCCCGGCCTCGTCAAGGCATGGCTATCCCCCAAGGGAAAGGAATTGGCGCTGCGGTGGGGCTCGGCTCAACCTGGCCAGGACGTGACGCTGAAACCCAACAGCATCGAGGCTTTGAGTGGTGCGTCCGGAGACTACCGCGTCACCGTGCAGAAGCCAACCGCCCTGCATCTCCGAGTGGGATGCCCCGCCGTGGTGCGCCTTGGCACCGATGCCAACCCAGCATCGAAAGGCATCACGGAGGGATACCCTGAAACCAGACTGGATGCCTTTCTCCCGCCCGGCGAATACCGGCTGGCTATCCGCGCCCTTCAGGGCGATTCGCTCCATGGCGCAGCCGAATTCACTCTCGCAGAGGTGATCCCCATCGAGAAGACCTTCGGTCCCGAGGGGTTGATCCACGGAGGCGAGACGCAGGTGTATTCCTTCAACGCAAAGACCGAGGGAAGTTTCGGCATAGGCCTGAAGATGGACAAGGAGGCTCTGGCCTGCCAGCTGCTTCGCGCCGATGGCACTGAGATGGGAACGGGCAGCCAGCAGTTCGTGGATCTCGAGCCAGGCACGTATCTGTTGCGCGTGAGCCTGCCTCCAGGACAGGAGCCCGTGAAATACACACCTGTCGTGGTGGGCCTGGAACCCCCCAGCAGCGGGCCTCCAGCGGAAACCTTGAAAGAATTCCTCGATGGTCTGGGCCTTCTTCCCTAGCCGACGACCATGCGCGCGCCTTTCCCCGAATTCCAACGCTTCGTTGAGGATGGTATGAACCCCCAGCCAGCCCGCCCTTCGCTGTTCTCCGCACTGCTCCGTCTGATCGTCCTCCTCCTGTTTTGCGCGCCCCTGGCCCTCTGGTCCCAGGCGCCCGTGGGTGCGGGGAAAGGCGTGGTGATCCTTCCCGAAAGTTTCCTGCGGGGCTACGACCCCATCACCGTGTTCTTTCCCGGCGACACAGGCCCCAAGGCAGGCGGACCCGAAGACCATCCCGAAAAGTTGATCCGGCTGGAACCAGAGGCACCGGGCGCCTATCGCTGGCTCGATGCCCGCACGTTGATCTTCAATCCAGCGGTGCCATGGCCAGCCCTGGAGAAGTTCCGCATTGCGGCGGGAGGCGTCAGCCGGACCTTGAACACGCTGATGGTCAAGCCCTCCCAGTCCGTACCCGCCGATGGAGCCACGGATCTGGAGTCCTTCGAAGAGATCACGCTCACCTTCGCCGAGGCCCTTCCCAAAGAGAAGCTCGCCCGCATGGCGTCCTTCGACGTGCGGCCCCTGCCGGGCATCGGCGAGAAGAGCACCCAGCGGTTGAACGCCGATGACTTCAGCATCAAGGCGCTGGAACGGAACTCCATCAACGATCCCGCCTCGTACGCCATCCGCCTGAAACATCCCGTGAGGGGCGGCCATCGCATTCTGCTCAAACTGCGCCTTTCCCTGGACGAGAAGGCGCCCCAATCCTTCATGCAGCTTGCCTTCGCCACGCGTGTTCCCTTCCGTGTCGTGGCCGTGGGATGCGCCGCGGCCCTGGCCAATCAGGCCCAGGAATCCTCCGAGGCCGAACATTCGAACTCCGAAGGTGAAGGAGAGGAAGGTTATGCGGAGGAAGGCGAGGGCGACGAGGGGTCCAATCCCCCGCCACCTCCTGCTGCACCGAAACCCACGGCCAAACCGGAATCCAGCCTGCTCCCACTTTCCCTCGCGGGCTCGCGTTTCAGCGCGGACCAGGCCCTCGATTGCGGTTCCGAATCCCCCAGGATCGCCATTCAGTTCTCCACGGAACCAGCGCCCATGAACCTTTCCATGGTCAAGGCCCTGGTGCGTTTCAGCCCCTCCATTCCAGATCTGTCCTTCACACAGTCCGGAGCCTTCCTCTACCTCACGGGAAAGATCGACCGGGAGGTGCTCTACAAGGCCCAGATCCAGCCCGTGCCCGTACGGGATCTATCGGGGCGGACCCTGCAGATGGAAGGCGCCTCCGAATTCTATTTTTCCTTCCCGCAGCAGTCTTCTTACCTGCAGTGGGCCCAGAGCGAAGGCATCCTGGAGCGTTTCGGGCCTCAGATGTTCCCGCTCAAAGGACGCGGCGACGGCGCCGTGGATCTGCGCATCTACAAGGTGAACGCCACGGACCGCAGTTTCTGGCCTTTCCCCAGGAATCCCGTGAGCCTCGACGAGAACGTCCGCCCTCCGGGACCTGGCGAAGAACCACTCGCGGGAAACAACCTCCCGGGCTACATCAATGCCGAACAATTGAGCCTCCGCTTGCGAATGCTTGGCTCGCCCCAGGTTTCGCGGGTGGTCCTGACACCGCTTCGCTCCGGGGGCGGTTCCACCACCTTCGGACTGCCTTTGAAAGACGCCCTGGCGCATATTGCTGGGCCTGATCAGCCGGGAACCTACCTGCTGGGCATTCGCCGTTTGAACGAAGCAACGACCCGGGATTTCGTGCGCATCCAGGTGACGGATCTGTGTCTGACGACGGTGGAGGAGCCGCGGGCCATCGAGTTCGTGGTCACCTCCCTGAAGACAGGCAAGCCCATCCAAGGTGCCTCGATCAAGGTGGAAGGCTCTCCGGAAGAAGACGAGAATCCCGGCTGGAACACGCTCATCTCGGGTCTCACGGATGTCAACGGTCGCTTCCGCTACGAGCACCATCGCAAGATCGAAGCAGAGATCCGCAGGATCCTCGTACAGAACGGAAAGGACGCCCTCGTGCTCCTTCCCTCGGATCCGCCCTACGCTTTCGCGAACAATCACTGGTTCGGGCCTTCGGAAAAATGGCTCGACTGGCTGAAGTCGGATCCCTACGTGAACGAGGATGAAAGCGTGACCTTGGTCCATCTCCTCACGGAGCGCCCGGTCTACCGCCCCGAAGAGCCTGTGTACCTGAAGGGCTACCTTCGCGTGCGAACGAAGGGACGGCTGCAGTTCGCGCCCAAGGGCCGCTACGAAATCCTCATCTCGGATCCTTCGGAAACAGAGCGGACCTACCCGGTCGAGATCACGCCCCAGGGTAGTTTTGCGCTCACCTTCCAGGAAAAGGATCTGCCCACGGGCGATTACAAGGCGACCCTGCGCGATATCAACACCCAGAAAACCTATGGCGCCGTGGACTGGAAGATGGAGGCCTACAAGATTCCCCGTTTCGAAGTGAAGCTCCACGGCCCCGATTCCGTGCCCATGGACAAGGAGTTCACCGTCACCGCCACCTCCAGCTACTTCGCGGGCGGCAAGGTGGTGGGCCAGGATGTCCGCTGGCGCGTGACCCAATTCCCTTACGTGCACGTCCCCGAACAGCGCGAGGGATGGCTCTTCTCCTCGGACGAGCGCTTCAGCAAGGGCGGCCGTTTCGAGCCCCCCGCGGCCATCGAAAAGTCCGACAAGACCGATGGCAACGGCGCCTCCCTCCTCAAGGTGAACCCCGCCCTGGAGATCGACGCACGGCCGCGCAAATACGTCTTCGAGGTCACCGTCACCGGAGCCGATGACCAGACGGTCACCTCCGTGAAGGAAGTGACGGCTCTCCCGCCCTTCCTGCTGGGACTGAAGGTGGACCGCTTCATCAAGGGCGAGAAGGTGATCCATCCTTCTATCCTCGCGGTGGATGGCGAGAACAAGCTGCTCGCGGGGCAGGAAGTGACCCTTCGGCTGCTGAAGCGACAGTGGCATTCCTACCTGAAGGAGACCGACTTCTCGGAAGGAAAGGCGAAGTACGTCACGGACATCGTGGAAGAGCCCATCACCGAGAAGAAGTTCACCACCGGCGACACACCAACTTCGCTTGATCTGCCCGTGAACGAAGCCGGCATCTATGTGGTGGAAGCCTCTTCCCGGGATGCCCTGGGCCGCCTGCAGCTGGTGATGGTGGATCTTTACGTGGCCGGGGACGAACCCCTGTCCTGGAAGAAGCCCCAGCAGAACGTCTTCGAGACGGCCTCGGACAAGAAGGAATACGCACCCGGGGAGACGGCTCAAATCCTCATCAAGAGCCCCTTCCAGCAGGCTCAGGCCCTCGTCGTCGTGGAGGGTCCCGATGGGAACACCTACCATGAATTCGAGATCGCCGGCGGCAAGGGTGTGTTCGCGCTTCCCATTCGCAACGAGTACAACCCTCGCATCCCGGTCCACTTCGTGCTCATGCGGGGCCGTCTGCCAGGCACCCACACGGAAGGCACCCTGGATCTCGGCAAGCCCACCACCATGGCCGCGACCCAGTGGATCAAGGTGAATCCCGAAGGCAACAAGCTCCAACTGAAGCTCGATCATCCCCAGCGGGCCCTGCCCGGCCAGCACATCAGCGTGAAGATCCACCTGCGGGACAACGCCGGAAAACCCATTCCTGGCGAAGTGACGCTGGCCCTCGTGGACCTGGCGGTTCTCTCCCTCGGGAAGGAGAAGCGGCTGGATCCCCTGCCCACCTTCATCCAGGATGTAAAGAGCCGCATCTCGGTGCGGGACACCCGCAACAAGGTGATCGGCGAGATCGTCACGGACGAGAATCCCGGCGGTGACGGCTCCGAGGAGGAAGGCAACGATCTCCTCGGCCGCGTCACTATCCGGAAACGATTCCAGACGGTTCCCTACTACAATCCCCGCATCCTCGTGGATGCCACGGGCGAAGCCGAGGTCTCCTTCGACCTTTCCGACGATCTGACCATCTTCAAAGTGAAAGCCGTGGCGTGCAGCGGTCCGGATCGGTTCGGTTCGTATCAGTCCTCCATCGCAGTGCGGCTGCCCGTGATCGTGCAGCCGGCTCTGCCCCGCTTCGCACGCCTGGGCGACCAGTTCAGCGCAGGCGGCATCGGGCGCGTGGTCGAGGGCGAAGGAGGCCCTGGCCTCTGTCAGATCCAGGTCAAGGGCGCGCAGGTTTCGGGTGATCTCTCGAAAAGCCTGCAGTGGACCAAGGACAAGCCCGAACGGCTCTACTTCCCCATGAAGGTGGAGGGAGCGCCGACTGAACTGATCGTGAAGATGGCCGTGAAGCGCAACACCGATGGCGCAGCTGATGCCTTCGAATCCCGCATTCCGGTCCTGCCCGACCGGGATCCCGTGGAGGTGCAGATCTTCAAGCCCTTCCAGGGAAATGCGCCTCTCGCCTTCCCGGCGCTGAAGGAAGCGCCGCGACCCGGCAGTGTAAGGCAATCGGTCCTCATCAGTGACCAGGAAGCCCTCCTGAAGATGGTCAGTGGCCTTGACTACCTCTTCACCTATCCCCATGTCTGCACGGAACAGTATGTGAGCCGGGCCTATCCGGCCGTGGCGCTCAAGGATCTCTACAAGGTCCTGGACCTGAAGAGCGCCCAGAACAAGACCGACGAACTCACCCAGGAGACCTTCGACTACCTTGCCAAGACGCTGCAGCCCGACGGACTCTACTCGTTCTGGCCAGGCAGGGAGGGCCATGTGTTCCTCACGGCCTACGTCGTGGAGTTCCTGGTGGAGGCGAAGAAGTCAGGGTACACCTTCGACCCGAAACTGCTGGACCGCCCCGTGGCAGCCCTGAAGGAAGCCCTGCGGTCGGACTACTCGAAGTTCATCGATGGCTACGCGTTCACGGAACGCAGCGAGGCCCTGTATGCCCTGAGCATGGCCGGGCAGTTCGATCCGGCTTATGGTTCCGAACTGGCGAAGAAGGCGAAGATGTCCAGCCTCTATGCCGAGACCCGCATCGTCCAGGCCTACAACGCGGGCCAGAAGGGCGGAGGCGGGCTTCTGGACGACCTCCGCAAGGACCTCTGGACGAACACGCTCTTCAAGCTGCGGGACGGGAAGGAAGTCTACGGAGGCCTGCAATCCCGTGTCGTGAGCTGGAACAGCACCGCGCTCGAATCGGAAACCCGCACGCAGGCCTCGCTCATTCGCGCTCTGTATCCGAAGGATTCCCAGAATCCCAAGCTGCGCATGGTCATCGATGACCTCGTCGCCGCGGGCACGGAGGATGGCTGGGGCAGCACTCAGCGCAATGCCGTGGCGTTGTTGACTCTGCGGGACATTGTGCGCGCGAAGCGCGAGAACTCCCCGAAGCGGGAATTCCGGCTTGAGTTCGGGGATGCCAAGCAGACTCTGAAGACCGATGCAGACCAGCCCTCGGCAAGCTTCACATCGACGAGTGAAACCCAAGGCAAACTGATCCCAGCGAGCGGAAACGCCGAAGGCATGTTTGCCCGTCTGGGCCTTGTGTACACCCCAAAAGCAAGCGGGGATCACGTCGCGCCCAAGAGCGATGGTTTCGCGGTCCGGCGGGAGATCATTCGCGTCCCCACTGACCAGGCGCCTCCGGCCAAGGAATGGCTCGACAAGGAAGGCCAGGCGCTGTCCTTCTCCCTTGGCGACATCATCGAAGAGCACATCCAGGTCATCAACGCCGAGGACCGCCACTACGTCGCCGTGGTGGCGCCCTTCGCCGCGGGCCTGGAGCCCATGAATCCGAACCTGGCCACCTCTCCCAAGGAGGCCCGCCCCAACGGGTCCATGACACTGCAGCCCTCCTACGCCATGTACCAGGACAGCGAGGTCCGCTTCTACTACGAAACGCTGCCGAAGGGCACGTACGACTTCTACTACCGCCTGCGGGCTTCGACGCCTGGAACATACACGCATCCCGCGGCCCACGCGGAGATGATGTACCAGCCCTTGAAGCGCGGCAACTCGGCGGGTGCCAAGGTGGTGGTGACTGAGAAGACGGAGTGAAGTCTGAAGGCAGCGGGGCGGCTTCAGGGCCGCCTCGCTGGCGTGGCCTCCGGCATCAGGAGCGCGATCGAAGCAATTGAACCCGAATTTTGCATTTGAACTCGAAGCCCCCGGAGATCCAGGGGCTTCGAGTTCAAATGCAAAATCCGGAATGAATCCTACTCGGCGGCAGCGTCCTTCTTCTTCGTCGTACGCTTGGGCTTGGCTGCCTTCTCCTCCTGAACCGGCTCGTGATCGTGATCGCAATCGGGGCCGTGGACATGCTCTTCAGCGGCGACGACAGCGGTGGGCTCTCCGCCTTCCTGGGCTTCGAAATCGCCACCCTCGACCCCACCCGCGTCAAACCGTGCCGTGGGGGTTCCGGCTTCCTTCTTGCGCTCCGCTTCCAGCAAAGCCTCGAAGGCGGCCTTGTCCAGGAGCTCCTCGGTGATCTTGGAGAAGGTGAACAGGCGGTCGAAGATCTTGTCCGTGCGGAGGCGACCCTTGAATTCGTTGAGGGCGCCGCGCTTTTCCAGATCTTCCTTCACGACCTGGAAGGACTTCTTGATGTCGTTCTCTTCCATGAACTTCCTGACATCGGCTTCGATCTCCTCGTCGGAGACTTCGATGTTCTCGGCATTGCCGATGGCCTGGAGCAGGTAGCCCGAACGCACGGCCTTCTCGGCGTCCCGCATGCGGCTCTGGCGATAGGCGCTCCAGTTGACCTTCCTGGGGTCCATGCCCTGGCGGGCCACGGCGTTGGCGAACTCCTGGCAGAAGTCGTCCAGCTGCAGTGCGGTCATGGAGGAGGGAACTTCGAAGGGAGTCTTGTCCAGCAGCTCGTCGAGCATGTTGCTCTGGGCCCGGGAGACGGCATCGCGCTCGGCGGCTTCTTCCAGATCCTTGCGGATGAAATCCTTCACGCCCTGGAGCGTCTCGTAGTTGCCCATGTCCTTGGCAAACTCGTCGTTGAGCTCAGGCACTTCCCGCTTGCGCAGGTCCTTGCACAGCACCTCGTAGACCACCGGCTTGCCCGCCATGGCGCGGTTGGCGTCATCCTCGGGAATGCTGATCGTGAACTTCCGCCGTTCGTCGACCTTCATCCCGATCACTTCCTTGTCGAAGGCGCGCTCGCCGGCCAGCTGGATGACCTGGTCCTTGAATTCCTGGGCTTTGAGGCCCTGAGGCTTCACCTTGATGTCAAAGGTGCCGTAGAAGCCTTCGGCAGCGGGCTCTTCCACCGGGATGAACTTGGCGGCCTTCTGACGCAGTCCCTCGAGATGCTCTTCCACAGCCGC
The DNA here is from genome assembly GCA_002319925.1 of Holophagaceae bacterium UBA1801. Classification (GTDB taxonomy): domain Bacteria; phylum Acidobacteriota; class Holophagae; order Holophagales; family Holophagaceae; genus UBA1801. The sequence continues at coordinate 29,454 of DCFP01000144.1, forward strand.
ATCATCGATGAGCCGCTTCTGCTTGAGAACGGGCATGCCCTTGTAGTCAGCAAGCTTGACCTCGGGAGCCACGTCGAAGAGGGCGTTGAAGGAACCATCCTGGCCTTCCCTCAGCTCCACCTTCTCGAGGGCGGGGCGGGAAATGGGCTGAGCACCGGCAGTGGTGGCCGCGTTCCAGAAATGCTTGTTCACGAGGTTCTCGGTGACCTCAGCCTGGATCTCGCGCTCGAAGCGGGCGAGCAACACGTCCTTGGGAGCCTTGCCGGGGCGGAAACCGGGGATCTTGGCCTTGGGCGCGAGTTTGGCGAGAACCTTCCCGAACTCCTCGCTTACTTCGGCGGCAGGCACAGTGACCTGGATGGATTTTCGGGTGGATGTGTGATGGGTGAGGTTGGCCTGCATGGGTGCTCCTGGATTGCAGTTGAGTTGCGCGTGAAGAAGTCTGGCAATTGGTGCGAACGGAGGGACTCGAACCCTCACGGCTTTCACCGCTGGAACCTAAATCCAGTGCGTCTACCAGTTCCGCCACGTTCGC
>DCFP01000144.1:30275-47988 GCA_002319925.1 Holophagaceae bacterium UBA1801
CGTGGTGCGCCCGGAGCGACTCGAACGCCCGACCCTCAGGTTCGAAGCCTGATGCTCTATCCAGCTGAGCTACGGGCGCACACGCGAATCTTTGATTCTACCTCGCCCGCTGGCAAGGATCGAGACAAGATTCTGGCTGGATAGAGCGATGAATGCTGAAGGCTCTATCCTGCTTCGCTCCCGTCTATCGAACGCTCCACTGGAGCGTTCTCCCGCTCGCTGTGCTCTCGGAGACGGGCCCCTGGCGCACACGCGAATCTTTGATTCTACCTCGCCCGACTTCTGGCTCGATCTTTTACAGGTTCATGCACCAGGCATCTTCGACAGCGTGCTTCCGCAGGGCTTGGAGTTGGGCCTCGGATAGGCCTAGACCCTCAGCCTGCTGCCACTCCCAGGGAATATCGCAGGGGATGACACCGGGGTCATCGGTCCCCAGGGCGCAGCGGACACCGGCTTTCAGCAGATCGGGCAATGGGTGCGGGCCAAGGTCCGGCACGAGAGCGCGATTGGAGGTGATGCAGATGTCCAGCGGGATGCGGCGTTCAACCAGCAGTTCCAGGGTTGAAGGATCCTTCGCCGCGCGGACGCCGTGGACGATGCGCTCTGCGCCGGCATCTAGAATCGCCTCCCGAACATTGGAACCCGGACCATTCTCACCAGCGTGCGCGGCTAGGCGGAGACCGGCTTTGCGAGCACGGTCAAAAACCTTGGCCCAGTCCTTGAAAGGCACCCGCTCTAGGCCGCCTGTGGAAAAACCGACGACCCATGCGGGTTTGTTGGGTAGCACGAGATCCAGGACTTCGTGGCCATGATCGGTGCCGAAGTGATTGACCGCATCGATGATGACGGCGATGCGAACGCCCTGCTGGCGAGCTTCCTGGATCCCCTCATCCATGCCTTTCCACAGTTCATCGAGGGTCAGGAAAGCACTCTGTTTGACCAGAAAATGGGGCGAGACCCACAGATCGATTCCGCGCAGACCTTCGCCAGGAGCGGCCAGCCGCGAGACGCAAGCCCTGATGGTTTCCTTCGCCACATCGGCTCCGCGGATGAAACCGCAGGCGAAGAAGAAGGCCCCGATGAAGCCCTCGAAATCCACAAGCTCGCGCCGCCAGAGGGCTTCCAGCGTGGCGGGCACCGTCTTGCCGGCCTGCGCTGCCTGCTTTCGAACCCATGTTGGATCAAGACTGCCTTCCAAGTGGGCGTGACGATCGATACGCGGAGGCAGCAGGGTGGTCATTGGAATCTCAACCGGAATGAAGCCCACCATAGCTGGATCGGCATCACGAGAAAAGCGTCTCGGATGAGTTCACCTAGCATCACTCGCACCTGGCGCCGTTAAGTGGCGTCAGATGCGGCTCAGCCGAGCTTATCTACTCGTCATAGTCGTCCATGTTGAGGTCGCCGGGGTCCACGCCTTCGGCTCTCGCGCCGGAGATGCCGAGGCTTTCCTCGAGGCCATCATCGGCAACGCTTTCGGTTTCGATATCGGGGGTGAAATCGTCATCGATCTGCAGGACCGCCTTGTCCTTCTTGGGCGCCTTCGCTTTCGCGGGGGCGTCTTTCTGGTTGGCGCCGCACTTGGGGCAAACGGACTCGGGTTTGGTGAAGTCGTAAAACTTCGTCGAGCATGAAAAACAAGTCCACTTCTTTCCCAAATTCGCCATGGCAGCCTCAATCCCAACAAAGGACCATGGATTATCATATTTTCACGCCGTTGTCACGTGGGGGCTGTGGCCGGAGCGATTCAGTTCCGGGGTGCCCAGGGCGCCGGACCCAACTTGGTGGCGTCGCCTTCGCATAGCTGATGGACCACGGTCTGGTAAAAAATATGGTGCTGGTTCTCGACTTCGGTTGTGTATCTTTCCACAAAAGACGCCAGGCTCCGGTCGAGCTCGTCGCGCAGTGCGGCATACAGGTTGCTCTTCTGGCGCCCTTGTACCACCTTGTTCGGGAAATAGAGCTCGATGTCACCCACCAGCACCCGGGCGCTCCGTTCAGCGTTTGCGCGGATCTTGGGATCCAGCGGAGCCACGGGCGGTTCGGGAATGGGCTCCACGACGCGCTGGGTGGGCATGGAGGGATGGCTTTCCGTGGTCGCGGCGCTCTTTTCGTCCTCCTTGAGCCCCGCCAGGAACGAAAGCGTGGCCTCGGCCGTGTGGGTCAGAGCCCGGACATGATTCGGATGGTCGATCACCTGCCGCAGGCCGCTGTCCACCAGCAGCAGGGCAACGGTCTTACGGCGCAGCCTCAGGGGCAGGATCCGCACGTCCGAAGCCTCGAACCGGCTCAGGATGGTCAACAAGGAGAGATAGGCCGGGCCAGGCGCGTCAATGACGGGCACACGGCCTTGGATCAGTTCTTCCAGAGGAGGCGGTGGAACCACTGGCGCCCCTGGCTTGGGGAGATCCGACTCGAAACCCCGTGTGGCAAACAGGCTGGCGATGCCCTGTTTGATCACGAACAAGGCGCTTCTTTCAACGAAGGGCTGCAAGCCTTCGAGCAATCGCTTCAGCACTTCCCCTTGGCTCGAGGAGGCTTCGATGAGGTTCAGGGCTGCTCCGAGATCCTTTTCGGTGTCCGAGACAATGTCGGGGAAAGGGTCTTCCGGTGCGGGAGGAGCGGGAGGCGGGGCCAACAGTTCCTGGATCTGACCCAGGAATGCATCATCCGGGTTGAGACGCCCCATGCCCTCTTCCCAGGTCATCATGACCTGCTCAAGAAGAGCCTGATGCCGATCATTGACCCACTTATGGATCATCTGCTTGAGGGGTTCTCTCAGATTTTCGTCCATCGTGTTGTCCAAAGGGTTGCATTCGAGAGTATCCCAAATTCGTCCAGGGGAGGCGGTCATCTGGCAATTCTTTGACCGGGACGATAGGATGCAAGCTGGTCTGAGAGTGCGCTTTAAAAATCCCGCGTGCCGCGACGGAGGCCAGCCGCGTGAACCAGCAAGGCAGCGGCCGTAGCGCGATGTGGATCTTTGCATCATTTAGGTCCACTTGGTGCGGACCTAAATGGTGCAAAGATCGGGCAAGGCCGCTAACGCCGCTGGAAAACGTCCGCATGGGAAGCAGTGCTTCCCATAGCACATGCCGGGGGCATGTGCGGGCGGCCGTTTTCGGATGGCCCCGTCCCTTCGGGCTGGGGCGGCGGGCCACGCATCTCCGCGTCAGGCTCGTCGAAGGTAGTACCCGCTACCTCCTCCTCCCCTTCCTTGATATGCTTGCCCGGCGCTCCCAGCGCGGCAAGCGCGATTTTTAAAACGCACTCTCTTGGAGTCCAGGGCATGGCTGATCTTTCGATCCAGGTCCGTGACATGGATGGTGTCGCGGTGATGCAGCCTGAGGGATTCGTCAATGCCCACACCGTCCAGCAGTTTGAAAGCGCCCTGGAGGAACTTGTCCAGTCAGGTCGGGTCAAGATCCTACTGGACTGCCAGGAGTTGACCTACATCAGCTCGGCGGGGCTGGGGGCCATCATGGGACTGATCGAACCCATCCGCGAGAACGGTGGGGACATTCTGCTTTGCAATTTGCAGCGCAACGTTTTGTCCATCTTCGAAACCCTCGGTTTCACTCAGCTTTATCAGGTTTTCGATGATCGGGAAGCGGCCCTCCAGGCTCTGGCAAGGAAGGTGTAAGTGAAAGCCCTTCCCGATCCAGAAACCTTCCGGTTGACCATTCCCAGCCAGACCCGGTATTTGAACCTCGTCACGGGCCTCGCCAAGCGGGCTTCCATGGTGGCGGGAATGGACGACGCGACCGCCTCCAAGGTCTCCATCGCCGTGGACGAAGCGGTCACCAATGTCATCCTCCACGCCTATCACAGCCGCTCAGAGCACTGGGTGGAGATCGAACTCCGCTTCGCTCCCAAAGCCCTCGAAATCCGCATCTGGCACACCGGCGAGGGGCTCCGCGAGAACGAAATCGTACTGCCTGATCCGAGCGAGTACGTGAAACATCCGCGCAAGGGCGGTTTGGGTCTCCTGCTGATGAGCCGTTTCATGGATGAGATCCACTTCAGCGAATCCCCGGACCGGAGCGAATGCCGCATGATCAAGCGCGTGAGCTGACGGCGGGCCATGCCCCCCACCGCGCCAGAATCACCTTTCGATCGATTGCGTGAGCTCTCTCTGCGCAGTGCCGAGGGGACGCACGAGCTGCTTCCCATCGTCGATTTCCTGGAGATGTTCCCGGAGCAGATGACGGAAGAGGCGCTTATTCACCTCGTGGGCGTGACGGCCCTCGGCATCGCCAGGGCTTCCCAGGGAGGACTCTGGGATGGCGCCCGCTGGCTCTTCCTCCGCGGCAATGCGACGCCCTTCCCGACTCATCCAGGTCCCGGATGGATCAGTCTGCCGTGGACCTACATCGGCAAAGCCTACGGGCATCTGGTCATCCGCACGGATGACACCCCCAATGCTCTCCGGTTGCTGCTTTCCATTTCAGCTCCCCTGCTGGTCTGGCGCCGCCTGGAGGCCGTGCGCAGCGACCAGAACCGCGCCTTGGCCCTTCAGCTATCCCGCCTGAACACCCTTTTCGAATTGACCAGGAGCCTGGGCGAAACCGAGCGGAGGGAAGACATCGTCACCCTGGCCGCCCGCAAGATCATGGCGGAGTTCCATATCCAGCGGCTGCTCGTGGTGGATTCCCACGGCGAGGTCATGTTCAGCCAGGGCCTCGGTAACATCCCAGCTGTGCTTGAAGGAGAAGCCCTGCATGAAGTCGCCAGCGAGCACCGTCTGATCCACGCCATGCAACTGCGCGACCAGGACCACAGCCACGGATTCGCCTACGCCTGCGAACCAGCCATCGGCGCCCTGGGTGAAGAGGATGAGGTGTTTGTCCAGACACTCATCAACATGACTGCCGCAAGGCTTTCGGGCATCGAGTTGCGCGAGACCCGCGCTCAGGCGCAGCGCATCGAGAAGGATCTCGAATTGGCCCGGAACATCCAGCGCCGGATCCTGCCCAAGCGTCTTCCCGAACCGAGTGGCTGGACCTGTGCGGCGGCCAACCTGCCCTACGAGATGGTCGGAGGCGATCTCTACGATCTCTGGATGACCAGCGATCCAGGCCAGCCGGACCGTCTACACCTCGCCGTGGCGGACATCTCCGGCAAAGGCCTGCCCGCCTCGCTGATGATGACCCAGCTTTCGGCCTTCCTGCGGGCCATGGCTGACCGGCGAGTGGATGATTGGGGAAAACTGGCTCACCGACTCAATTCGCGCATGAATGATGTGAGGGACCAGAACCGTTATGCGACGCTCTTCCTGGGCAGCATCAACCCTCTGGATGGGAGCGTGCGCTACGTGAATGCGGGCCACAACCCACCACTGCTCATTCCAGCGGATGGCGGTTCGGTCATCCGCCTGGAACCAACGGGTCCCATGGTGGGGCTCCTGTCAGGAGCCCAGTTCCGGGAGGGGAAGGCGTGCATCAACCCAGGGGATGCATTGATCATTTACACCGATGGCGTAATCGACGCAGAGGATGTGGACGGCAAGGAACTCGGGGAACAGCCTTTGATCGAGGCAGCACGGGGCTGCGATCTCCCGGCCACCGCCGAGGATCTCTTCGAAAACCTTCTCGTCCGGACCCTGCAGCACATGGAGGGAGGCGGCTTCAAGGACGACGTAACCCTGGTGGTCATCAAGCGGCAGCCGGTTTTGGAGTCACGACCCTAGAGTCTGCCTTATCCTAGAAGGGTGGAGGTTTCATCCCATGAACGGGTTCAAGACATTCGTCCTCATCGTGGCTATGACGGCCGTGCTGGTGCTGATCGGCAACATTCTCTACGGCAACACGGGGGTCGTACTCGCGCTGGGTGTGGGTTTGCTCTTGAATGGCATCAGCTACTTCTTCTCGGATTCCATTGTGCTGGCGAGCTACCGGGCCCAGGTGATCACGGAGGCCGACGCCCCGGAACTCTATGCCATCATCGCCAACTTGGCCCAGCGTGCGGGTCTGCCCATGCCCCGCGTGGCAATCATCCCCGACGAAACGCCGAATGCCTTTGCTACCGGCCGGGATCCCGAGCACGCCGTGGTTGCGGTGACCGCGGGGATCATGCGCACCCTGTCCCGCCAGGAACTGGAGGGGGTGCTGGCCCACGAACTGGGGCACGTGAAGCACCGGGACATTCTTATCGGCAGCCTGGCCGCTGTGTTGGCCCAGGCCATCATGTTCATCTCGCATCTGGCGGTCTGGCTGTCTCCCCGGGATGACAGGGGTCGGTCCAACCCCCTGGGAGCCCTGGCGATCTACATCCTCGGTCCACTGGCTGCCATGCTCCTCCAGATGGCCATCAGCCGGTCTCGGGAATACATGGCGGACGAATACTCGGCCCACCTGACGGGACGTCCCGACATGCTGGCCTCTGCCCTGGCGAGGATTTCCGGCTACAACGATGAAGTGCCCATGCGGAACGCCCAACCCTCTACGGCTCACATGATGATCGTCAACCCCCTGAACGGCGGGGGGATCTTCAGCCTGTTCAGCACGCATCCTCCCATCGCCAAGCGCATCGAACGATTGAACGCCATGGCCATCGAGGCCCGGTAATACAAGGAGGGACTGGCCGCAAGCCGTCACGCCAAAACAACTTGTTCAGCCTCCGGCCTAAGGGGCCGCAGTAAAACAAACTGCCCTGCACAGTTTATTTTGACGCGGCTCCTATCCTTTCTCCGATCACCCAATATCGGCCCCAGGTTAAGCCCCTATCCGGGTCCGGACGATAGAGAGGTGAATGGAGCCAGCGGTTTGAGTCTCCCCACCCGCATCGGAAAATTCGAGATTGTGAAGCGCCTTGGCAAAGGCACCATGGGGGAGGTCTTCCTGGGCCGGGACACGGTCCTGGGGCGCGAGGTGGCCATCAAGACGATCCTGGCCGGTTCATCGTTCGGGGACGAGGCGAAGGCGCGGTTCGAGCGCGAAGCCAAATCAACCGCGCTGCTGAACCACCCGAACATCGTCACGGTATACGAGTTCGGCGAGGAAGAAGGCATGTACTACCTCGCGATGGAATACCTGGCTGGCGAGGATCTCTGTTCCCTCATCAAGAACCAGTCCTTGAGCCGCGCAGAATCCCTCGAGGTGCTGGCCCAGGCCTGTGAGGGCCTCGCCTTCGCCCACGAACACGGCGTCATCCACAGGGACGTGAAGCCCGCAAATATCCTCGTAACGCGCCGCGGCAAGAAGGTGATGGCCAAGCTAATGGATTTCGGCGTCGCTCTGGTGAACCAGTCCACATTGACCCAGCAGGGCATCTGGATGGGCACCGCCAGCTACATGGCGCCGGAGTACCTGGACACCGGAAAGGCCACGCCGAGTTCCGACATCTTCGCCGTGGGCGTGATGCTCTACGAGGTCATCACCAACGGACGCATGCCCTTCGCCGGCGAGACCACGACGATGGTGCTCAACGCCATCCTCCGGAAACCGCCCCAGCCGTTCCTGCCCGAGGAGATGCAGGAGGTTTCCCCTCGACTGCTGGACGTAGTCCGCAAGTCCCTGGCCAAGGATCCCGAAGATCGCTATGCCAGCGCAGATGCCCTCGCGGCCGCGATCCGCGAGAGTCTTACGAACGCTGCGATCGCGGAGGAGCCTGCTCCGAAGCCGATCCAGCCCACCAAGCGCGATCTCTTCGACCGGCCGCTGATCGTCGGCAAGGGCCCCAAGGCCACCTGTCTGAGCCTGCGAGCAGCCCTGAGACAAGCGGCCCCGGGTGCCCACATCACCGTCTTGCCGGGGGTCTACAGGGAATCCCTGATAGTGGAAAAAGATGTCGTCATCTCCGGCGAAGGGGATCCCTCCGAGATCATTCTCGAAGCCAGCCAAGGCCCCTGTCTGACTCTCAAATCCCCAAACGCGCAACTTCAAGGCTTGACCCTGCGCCGGACGCACCAGGAGGGCAAAGAGGAGGAACCCGTGCTGTCGATGCAGTCCGGCCGGGTAACCATGGAGGATTGCACCCTCGCTGCGCTGAAGGGCGGCGCAGTGGTGGTCTCCGGCAGCGGAAGCCAGGCCGTGCTCGAACGATGCCGCCTTCAGGGTACCCAGATGGTTTCCATCGAGCTTTCCGCTGGCGCCTCCTTGCAACTGAATCATTCCTTGGTGGAAGGCCACGCCCGCAAAGGGCTCCGCGTGGGGCAAGGGGCCACTGCGACCCTTGTGCAAACCATCTTCAAGGATGGAGATGGCATCGGTATCGGCGTTGAACAGGGGGGTCTGGCGCAGCTGGAAGATTGCACCATCCAGAACTGCAGGGCAGGAGGCCTGGTGGTCCAGACCGAAGGACGGGCCAACCTCCAGCGCTGCCGACTGGAAACCAGCAAATATGCAGGGATCCTGGCCTTCGAGAAGGGCCAGGCCAACCTCGAGGAATGCGATATCCAGGGCCACGAGGCCTCGGGAGTGCACGGTGCGGAGGGGGCCATCATTTCCCTGCGCCAGTGTCATGTGCACCACAATCCGGGCTTTGGCATTTCCGTCATGGACCAAGGGCTCTGCACCGTCGAAGGCTGCGAGATCGATGACAATCTCCAGCCGGGCATCATCGTGAACCAGGGCGGCACTGTTCAAGTCAAGAACAGCAAGCTCCACGATGGACAGTCCCTGGGCGTGGTATGCATGGCCATGGGCCGGGGAGTGCTGGAAGGGTGCGAGATCTATGGAAACGCGCGCAGCGGCGCCAAGGTCGAGCGGGGCGGCAGCCTGCTGCTCGTGCGCTGCATCCTGCGCGATGGCCGGGACACGGGCATGCTGCTCTTCGAGGATGCCGAACTGACGCTGGAGGAATGCGTCGTTCACCGCAACGCGAGGGGCGGAATCCTGCTGGCGAAGGATGCTTCGGATCCCATCCTCCGGGGGGGCAACCAGATCGATGACGATCTGCTGCGGGCCAATCCCCAAGGGGGTTTCACCAAGCTCACGCCCATCAAACGTCGCTGATCAATCGGTTCCCATTCCGATTTCGAGCAGGCTGTCGAGGCTTTCAATCCACTGCGAATCGTCGCCCTTGCATGCCAAGAACCGCGTTCCCTCGGACTGCCCAAGGAGCATGGTGGGGTCCAGTTCCTCACAAAGGATCAGCGTGGGCACATCGCCGAGGGAAGCCAACTGGCGTTCGAGATGCCTCACCGCAGCCAAAGGTTCCTCATCTCCCACCCGTGCCAGCAGCAAGTCCATCATCACCAGTTTGGGCTTGAGCTTGTTGGAACCTTCCCAGAGCCCTTTGGCAGCCTCGACGTCCCTGACGATATCGAGGCGATGGTAGCCGTTGTTCCACAAGCCCTGCTCGCAGCGCTTCGTCAGGGCGCTTTCCTGGCCTACCAGAACCAGCCAAGCCGTCTTCCTCTGCAGGAGGAACAATGGATCGGAGGTTTCACGCTCCTTTACGCGGTCTTCCTCCTTGGGAACCACGGAATCCCGTGTGTGTGAGCCGGTATCGGTGCGCCCAATTCCTGAGGACTCCGAATGCGCCGCACCGGACCGGGACTGGAACAGCTTTTCCCTGAAGGCTAAGGAATCGCCGATCATCCTGGCCTGATCCTCGCTCAGTTCACCGAAGTCCAATCCAAGCAGAACCTCACTGCCTCGCTCGCTGGAATGGGTCACCCGGCCCGAAACCTCGATGAGGGGAAGCCTGGGCAAATCCTGGATTCGAACTCGAGGGAAACTGCTGCCACGGTCGAAGAGAGCGGTCCGGACAGGGATCCGGATGCCATCATCCAGCTTCAGCACCCGGTCGACTCTGAGGCAGAGGCCGCCCATGCAGATGTTCACCAGCGGGCCGGCGACGCCAAGGCCTGGAATGCCCCCATCGGATCCGATCACATAGGCATTTTCCCGGGGACGGAAGGGAAAGCGCTTATGCCTGCGGCGATCCGCAAAAACCAGCTTCTCCGGTTGCGAGAAGCGGTACTGCAGATAAGCCTCGCGCTGGACGAAGGTGATAAGAGACTCATAGCGCTGCTCGTCCACCGCGAACACCATGCGGAAGACGGCGCCACCCAAAAGCTCATGGGGCAACGGCCGAACAAGTTTCAGAATGAGTTCATTGGTTTCGGGTACGAGGCTCTGGATGGTCGAGGCATAGGGCAGCGTACTGGTCCCCTCCACTTTGATAGGGAACTCCGTCTCCGACTCGAGAAGCTGGCGCATGGCGTTCCGGAGGAGTTGAGGGTCCTCGATGGGCTCATCCTGCCCCGTGTTTTTTCCCGCCTTTGGCCAGTTCATCTACCGGTGCATCCTCAAGGTCACCTTTAGATGAAAATCGGCCAATCCCCCCCGATGTTGAATAACGGGGCCCCATCCGCGATCGCAAGTCGAAGGCGTAGCGGGAGCGGGAGCACCGTGCAGTGCACGGTGCGATCTGGGGGAGGGTTCCCGCCGCCACGAACGCAGTGAGTGGGAGCGAAGCCCAGTGGGCTTCGCGATCGGCGGGATCGGCGAAGCTCTATGCCCTCGTCAATTGGAATGAAGCATCAGACGTTGAACAGGAAGATCATCACGTCGCCGTCCTTCACGACGTAGTTCTTCCCTTCCATCCTCATCTTGCCGGTCTCCTTCGCCTTGTGCTCGCCGTGGCAGGCGATGTAATCCTCGTAGGGAATCACCTGGGCCCGGATGAAGCCCCGCTCGAAATCGGAGTGGATGACCCCTGCCGCCTGGGGAGCCGTGGCGCCGATGGGGATGGTCCAGGCGCGAACCTCCTTAGGCCCGGCGGTGAAATAAGTCTGGAGACTGAGAAGCGTGAAGGCTGCCCGGATGAACCGGTTCAAACCCGGTTCGCTGAGCCCTGCTTCTTCCAGGAACATGGGCTGGTCTTCCGAGGGAAGCTGGACGATGTCAGCTTCCAGCTTCGCGCAGATGGGAATCACGGCCCATCCCCGTTCAGTGGCCAGCTGCTCCAGTGCCGCATAGTGGGCATTGCCCGAGGGATTCGGGATGTCCTTCTCGTCGATGTTGCCCACGAGCAGCACCGGCATCAAGGTCAACAGACAGTAGCTCTTGATGGCGTGCAATTCCTCGTGGTTGAGACCGACCGTGGCGGCCCAGCGGCCTTCGTTCAAAACTCCATGCACCTTTTCGAGAATGCCCACCAGATACTGGGATTCCTTGTTCCCGCTCTTGGCGGTCTTCTGGTGCTTGTCCAGAGACTTCTCGACGATCTCGAGATCCTTGATGATCAATTCCATGTCCACGATATCCACATCGCGGCGGGCGTTCAGATCGCCCTCCACATGGGGCATATCGGGATTCTCGAAACAGCGGACCACCTGGACCAGGGCATCCATGTCGCGGATGTCCTGCAGGAAGGAGTTCCCAAGACCCTCGCCCTTGCTGGAGCCGCGGACCAGACCGGGGATGTCCACGAACTCCTGGGTAGCGTGCATGATGCGCGCAGGGTTGACAATCTCCGCCAGCTTGCCCAGGCGGCTGTCCGGAACGTCCACGATGCCCGTGGCGGCCGTGGTGGTGCAGAAGAGGAAGTTGCCAGAGGCCGCGTCACCCTTCGTCATCGCGTTGAACAAGACCGATTTGCCCACACCGGGCAGACCCACGATGCCGCACTTCACCGCCATGACTTCCTCCAGACCAAGATTCCAGTGTCCCAGAGCACTGGCGAAGGTCAAGAATCAAGGTTCCGTGATCACCGAGACGGTATACCGGAAGTAGCGGCGGCCACCGGGCGGAAGAATCATGATGCCCGGCTTGTCCATGAATTCACCGTCGAAGTCGGAGGGACTCGGCAGCCCCCGCCATGGCTCGATGCAGATGAATCCCGCGCCAGGCTTGGTCCAGACGCCCAGTTGCTCGAACCCTTCCCATGCGAATTCCAGCACGGGCGTGCCTGGGGCATCGAACCGGACCTTCTTGCTGCGCAGCTGATCGAAGATGAGCACGTCGTCCTTGAAGAGTTCGTCCTTGAGCTGCAACACCCGATCCTGCACCGGGCAAGGATAGGGATGGGAATCCAGCAGACCATCGATCTGGCGCCGGATGGGCGCGTCCTCCGGCACTTCGAATTTGATCCGATGTTCGTCTCTCGCGGCGGTCGGAAGCAGGGGCCACCGGAAGGCGGGATGGGCTCCCAGACTCGCGGGCATCGGCTCCTGGCCAGTGTTGATGAGTTCGTAGACGACCCGAAGAGCGGAACCTTCAAGGGCGATGTTGATCCTCAGTTCGAAGGGAAACGGATACATGGCTCGCGTGGTGGCATCGTCCCTGAGCACCAGCGTGCAGTCCTCGCGGGTGAGCCGCACCATCGTGAAGGCCAGGCCCCGTGCGAATCCGTGGGGAGACATGCGGTACTCGCCACCTTTGTGGCGCAGAGTGTCGCCCTTGAGCCGGCCCACGATCGGGAACAGGTGGGGCGAGAATCGCGGCCATACTGCGGGATTCCCATCCCACAACAGGTCGATGCCGCCAAGTGTCTGCAAGCGACAGAGCTCGGCTCCCTGGGCCTTCACGGAGGCCCTCAGGAACAGGTTCTGGAGGATGCAGGAATCCATGTCCTCTCCATAAGTGGTCCAGCCATGGTAGCCCGACAAGGGCCGGCTGGCGCCAATGAATTATGTCGCGGGCTGGTCGGTGAAAACAGGCAGCGCCTGCCTACGGATCTTCGGCCTTTGGCGAATTCCAGATCGAAAATCGGGCGAGATTTCGCCTAAATTCCAGCAAGCTATTCCGCCGGATCCATCAAGGACGTTCGGTGAGCACCTTGTCGATGATGCCGTATTCCATGGCCTCGTCAGCGCTCATGAAGTAGTCACGGTCCATGTCCTTGACGACCTTCTTGAGGGGCTGGTTCGTGTGCTTCGCAAGGGCCGCCGCCAGATTATCCTTCAGGCGCTGGATCTCCTTGAAGGTGATCTCGATATCGGAAGCCTGGCCCTGGGCGCCGCCCGAGGGCTGGTGGATCATGATACGGGCGCTGGGAAGGGCGAAACGCTTGCCCTTGGTGCCGGCAGCCAGCAGATGAGCCGCCATGCTGGCAGCCTGGCCGATGCAGTAGGTGACGATGTCGTTCTTCACGAATTGCATGGTGTCGTAGATCGCAAGACCAGAGGTGACACTGCCGCCAGGACTGTTGATGTAGATTTGGATGTCCTTGTCCGGGTCCTCGCTCTCGAGGAACAGCATCTGCGCGACAATGGCGTTTGCCACGGAATCATCAATGGCGGTTCCCATGAAAATGATGTTGTCCTTCAACAGTCTCGAGTAGATGTCATAGCTTCGTTCACCCCGAGGGGTCTCCTCGATGACGATGGGCGGATAGTAGGCGTGTTCGAACATGGGACTCCTCATTCGGTTTCCAGGATAACGGGAATCAGTAATTACTCGCCTCCCGCTGGATGGATTCCAGCCACTGATCCCAGATCTTGCGGTCAAAACGAAGCTTGTCGGGCTGCTTCAGATTGGCCCGGAACTGCCCGAAGCGATGGGCTGCGGGAGCGACGAGGGATTCCGGCATCTTGAGGGCAGCCTCGGCGCAGGCCTGGATGCCCTGCGGGGTCTGGCAGACCAGCAGCGCCTGATGACCCGCCTCGAGACACAACCTCACGCGATCCTCCCAGCTCCAATCCGAACAGCCGCCCATTTCCATATCATCGGGGATCCAGCGGCCCTGGATGCCCCAAGGATTCGATGCCACTGTGCCGCGATGGAGGCTCGCGGGAAGTCCTCCCGTGCCTGGGGTCCGGAGATGAGCCACCATGACTAGACGATCCTGATGGGCCAATGCGCGGAAGGGCGATAGATTCTTGGAAATTTGCTCCATGTCCCGCTGCTCGGGCAGGGAACGATGGCTGTCCACCTTGGTTCCCCCCAGCCCGGGGAAGTGTTTCAAACAGCCGCGTACACCCATGGATTCCAGCCCGGAGAGGAAAGCACCAGCCGCGCGTACCGTGGAGGCGGGATCCTCGCTGGCGGTGCGATCACCGATCCCCGTTCCAGGATTGCCATCATGCAAGTCGGCGACCGGTGCGAAATCGACGCTGAAGCCAAGAAGACTCAGTCCCTTGCCCCACAATTTGCCCCATCGTTCGCAGGCGGCAGTGCCTCCCTTCGACCAGATGGCGTGGAAACTCGGGGTGCCGCCAACCCAGCACTTGAGGCGGGATACGGCTCCCCCCTCCTGGTCAATGGCGATGGGCAGCATCCTCTCCCTGCCCCATCGGTGCTGCAGATCCCGAATCAGGCCATGACACCGTTCAGGCCCCGTCGCGGGATTTGGGTCGAGGTTGCGCGCGAAGAAGACAAGGCCGCCAGGGGTGAAACCGGGGTCCACCTGGGATCCGTCCAGGCCTTCGAATCCTGTCCAGAGAAGTTCATGAGCCGTGGAGTTCGTCATGGCACGGTCACCTTTGTGATTGGCCCAAGGCCTTTCGGACCTCGGCCGCTGCATAGTCGCGGGCGCAGCGGAGTCCGTGGAACGCAGCCTGCATCTGGGCCTTCAACAGGATGAAACTCGGGTCCTCCGGGTCGAAGGAAGAGCGTTTTTCGAAGCCAAGGAAGAGCGCTCCCAATGTTGAATCGCCGTTACGAAGGGGAACCAGATAACCATCCGGATAGCCGCCTTCCCAGCCCCATTCCAGCGTTTCCCTCAATGCCTGGGGTGCGGGCAGACTTCCGAGGCTGGCCCAGGGACGTTCTCCCTTGCGGATGAGTATCCCCCATTGAGAGGCATCCGGTAGGAGCACCACATAGCCATCCGGAGCGAACCGCTCCGCCAAATGCTTCAAGAATGGCTCCACCAATCGTTTTTCATCCACTTCCACCTGGGCCGACATCAACAACGCGTTCAGGGCGAGCACCTCTTCATGGAAGGACTTTAGCGTCTTCACGCGCGACACGACCCGCTCTTCGAGATCCTTCCGGTAGGCCTCCAACTGCATGAGGAGCCTCGCGTGCTCCAGCGCCCGGTCGAGGACCGCTTCGATCTCCACGAGTTTGAATGGCTTCTGAACGAAATCGTAAGCGCCCCGTTTGATGGCCTCCACGGTCACATCCAGGCTGGCGTAGCCGGTGATAATCACACACAGCGCTTTCGGATCCCGGGCTTTGACGGCCGCGATCAGATCCAATCCAGAAGGCCCACCCGGCATGTGCAGATCGGTGACGATGACCGGATAGTGCTTCTGCTCGATGAGGGAAAGGGCCATCGTGGCACTGTCCGTGTCGTCCACGGTATAGCCGTCCCTCGCCAAGGCTTCTTTCAAGGGAAGCCGGAAATCAGGTTCATCGTCCACGATGAGGATGGGATCCGGAGTCATATCCCCTATCCTACGATCTGAACCGTGGAATGGTCAGCTCGTAGATCTTGGCGTCCACAAATATCCGCAGGGCTTCAGGATCCAGCAATCCCGACCGGACCTCCCCTTCCAGAATCTCGAGGCTCCGGGGCACCGTCACGGCCACCTTGTAGGGCCGGTCCGCTGCCACCAAGGCATCGTAGACATCCGCAACCGCCATGAGCTTGCTCTGGGGCGGGATCTGGTCCGCCTTGAGGCCTCGGGGATAACCTTTGCCGTTGAGCCGCTCGTGATGAGCGTAGGCGATCTCAGGCAGGCCCGCCAGGGAACCGGTCCAGGGTATCTGGCTCAGGAAGCGGTAGGTGTGGGTGACGTGGCTGTTGACCTCATCGCGCTCGGACTCGGACAGGCTGCCTTTGGCGATTTTCAAGGCGGCAATGTCATCGCCTTCCAGAATGTGCTCCCTGCGGCCTTCCCAGTGGGTGAACTCCAGTGCCTCGAGGTCGTCCATGGCCTCCACGACTTCCAGCGGCAACACCTGGGGCTCATTGCACCGCGCGATCAAATCGATCAGACGGCGGCTTTCCCGGCGCCGTTCGTCGACCAGAGCCCAGAACTGACCCTTGGCCGGTCTCTGGCCTTCGTCCCAGGCTCGCTCCATGGCCGCCAGCGCGATCTCCATATCCCTCTGGTAGAGCCGCTGCAGGATGCGCTCCAGCCGCTCCGGCTGGAGCTTGCGAGCCTTCACGAGGACCTGTTCCCGGACCCCCACTTTCCCGAAGTCGTGGAGAAGACTCGCGTAGCGGATTTCCTTGATCTGCTGATCCGTGAACTGGAGCGGTCCGTAGGGTCCGTTGGGGGTCCGGTTCACGGCTTCCGCGAGGCCCACAGTCAATTCCGCCACGCGGGAGGAATGCCCGGAAGTGGAAGGATCTCGCGCTTCAATGGCCAGCACGCTGGCCTGCACGAAGCCATCGAAGAGTTTCTCGATGTCTTCCTTGAGGCCCAGGATTTCCTGGGTGCGCTCCATGACCATCTCTTCAAGACGGGATTGGTAAGCTTCGTTCTCTCGCAGGGACCGGTAGTGGCCCAGGGCACGGATCAGGCTGGCTTCCAGCTCGGCGAGCTTGAAAGGTTTTTGGATGAAGTCGTAGGCGCCCCGCTTTAGGGCCAGAATCGCGGACTCGGTGGTGGCGTACCCGGTCATCAGGATGCAGAAGGTCCGAGGATCGATGGTCTGGATTTCCTTGAGCAGTTCGAGGCCCGAGAGACCGCCGGGCATGTTCAGATCCGTGAACAGAATGGCGTAGTGCTGTTCCTTGACCAACTCCACAGCCGATTCAGCGCTGTCAGCTCCCTCCACGATGTAGCCCATGCCATCCAGCGCCTCCACAAGGAGGTTTCGGAAGTCGGCTTCATCGTCGACGATCAGGACTCGATGTTTTTCCATGGATGATCCATTCCGAACATCCTATCGACTGGTAACTTCAATTGGACAAGTTTCGGACGGGGCTCGTTCCAGGATCTTCCGGAAATGGCGTTATTGAACAGCTCCCGGCTCAACCCGCAATTCTTCTTCGTGGACGTTGAGACTAGCCAGACTGCCCGGTTGCAACCGTCCTTCGAGGATCATCCTCGACAGAGGGTTCACGACCACCTGCTGTATGAGCCGCTTCAAAGGCCTAGCTCCCATTTGCGGATCGAAGCCTTCCTTGGCTATCCAATCCAAGGCGTTCTCAGGTATCTGTAGACTGATCCGCCGTTCGCTCAGCATGGCCTCCACGCGCGCCAACTGGATATTCGCGACTGCAACCATATCCTCCTGGCTCAGGGCGCGGAAGGAAACGACCTCGTCGACACGGTTCAGGAATTCCGGGCGGAAGTAGGATCGAAGAGCCGCCTGGACCTCTTTCTGGGCCTTCTCCATCTGCCCACCGGCTTCGAAGATGGCGGAACTGCCCACATTGGATGTCATGAGTACCACGGTGTTGCGGAAATTCACCGTGCGCCCCTTTCCGTCCGTGAGGCGACCATCCTCGAGCACTTGCAGGAAGAGATCGAAGATGCGCGGATGCGCCTTCTCCATCTCGTCGAGAAGGATCACGGAATAAGGTCTTCGCCTTACCGCTTCGGTCAGTCGGCCGCCTTCCTCGTATCCGATGTAGCCGGGTGCCGCACCGATCAATCGCGTTGCATCGGCTTCGTGGGTGAATTCGCTCATATCAATGCGCACGAGTGCGTTCTCGTCGTCGAACAGAAATTCCGCCAGAGATCGCGCCACCTCGGTCTTGCCCACGCCCGTCGGGCCAAGAAACAGGAAGCTGCCGATGGGGCGTTTCAGATCGGAGAGCCCTGCACGATTCCTGCGCAGAGCGTCGCTGATGGCCACCAGGGCCGCGTCCTGACCCACCACTCGCTGCCGAAGCCGCTCTTCCATGTGGAGGAGTTTCT
>DCFP01000055.1 GCA_002319925.1 Holophagaceae bacterium UBA1801
AAGATAGCGCGAGACTTCCCGGGTCAGATCGCAACGCCCTAGAGGTCCCGGTTCCGGCCAGCACCAGGCTTCTTACGCTGGGGAAGGGGCGCGTCCTGCTCGATTCCGATCAGAACGACATGTCCTCGCAGTTCGTGGTCGTGGAATTGAAGTGACCCAGCGCCCAATGCGTTGATTCAGATCCTGCGGATCACTTCCGCCACGCACCGCTCGATGCCGATCCAGACATCGTTCAGCTTCGCGTCGTCGAACATGTAGGCGGAGGTAGTGACGAGCTTCAGGTCCTCGTCGATGACGATTTCCCGGGCGGTGGGAACACTGCGGTAGGCATGGCCAAGGGTCTCCATGGCCTGCTGGATATCCTTGCCGTTGCCAAGGGTGAGTGAAACATTCTTGCCCGATTTGGCCAAGCACAAGGCGACAAGCGCCGGTGAGATGCAGATGGCACCGACGGGTTTGCGGGCTTCGAAGAACGACCCGATGAAGGCGGCCACATCGGGCCGGACCTCAGCCTTGACGCCCTTGAACGCGAAATCGCAGTGGTTCTTGGCCACGCCGAAGCCGCCGGGCAGCAACAGCGCGTCGTAATCCGCCGCTTGCGCCTTGGCCAGGTCCAGACACTTGCCGAATCGCGCAATGCGACTGGCCTCTTCGAGAATATTGCGCGCGGCGCCTTCTACAACCTTGCCGGTGGAGTGATTGATGACATGGGCCTGGGGCGCGTTGGGCGCGATGCACTGGAATTCCGCCCCATGCTGATCCAGCGCCAACAAGGTGAATACGGATTCACGGATCTCGGCGCCGTCCATGTGGCCACAACCGGCCAAGAGAACGGCGGCTTTCGGAGTGCGTGCCATGGGACCTCCGGGAATGGGCACCCATTATGGACCAATCTGGCCTAACCTGGGATGCACGTTCATTCCGTGTGTGAAAGGTTGATCACCGCGCCATGCGCACCTCGTCCCGCATTCCAGCCCGTTTCGAATCCAATGCCCTCACCTTGGCCCTCGAAGCCTTGCGGCGCGAAGGCACGGCATATCTGGACCTCACGGTTTCAAACCCCATCGCGGCCGGCTTGATCTTTCCCACGGATGTCCTGCAGGCCCTGCTGTCCAATCCTGGCGTTTCCGGCTACAACCCAGATCCCATGGGAAGCCGCGGCACGCGAGAAGCCATTGCCAGCTGGCATGGCAAGCAGGTGCAGGCTGACGATGTAATCCTCACCGCCTCTACGTCCGAGGCCTACTCGTGGCTCTTCAAGCTCCTCTGCGACCCGGGCGATGAAGTGATCGTGCCGAGTCCGAGTTATCCCCTCTTCGAGTGGCTGGCCCGGCTCGAGGGACTTTCCACGCACAGCGTCCCCGCCTATTACCACGAGCGCTGGCATCTGGATGTGGATGCCGTGGAACAGGCCATCCATTCAAGGACGCGCGCCCTCATCGTCGTGAACCCCAACAATCCCACAGGACATTTCACATCTCGTTCCGAGTGGTCCGCCCTGACTGCCCTGTGCGCCCGCAAAGACTTGGCATTGATCGTCGATGAAGTGTTCTCGGACTACGTTTTGGAAGCAAGCGAGGACCGCCTGGCCACGGCCCTGGAAGACATCGATCCACCCTGTCCCGTCTTCGTGCTTTCGGGCCTCAGCAAGATCGCCGCACTGCCCCAAGTGAAGCTGGGCTGGATCATTGCGCGGGGAGCCAAAGCCCGCGCCTATCTGGAACCTCTGAGCTTTATCGCGGATCAGTACCTTTCCGTTTCCATCGCAGCCCAAGTGGCCGCACCCGGTATCCTGAAACACGCGCCAGAGCTGCAGGCGCGCATCCGCGCGCGGTTGAAGAACAACCTGGCCACCCTCGACCATGCGCTGACACAGCATCCCCACCTATCGCGCTTGCCCGTGGAAGGCGGCTGGACCGTGCTCCTGCGCCGCCCCGCCGTGGACAGCGACGAAACCTGCGTAGTGAGGCTTCTTAGAGAAGCAAGCGTGCTGGCCCATCCAGGACACTTCTTTGATCTTCCCGGCGATGGGCATCTAGTGATGAGTTTGCTCGTGCAGGAACATTTATGGCAGAAAGGATTGAGCCAGTTGACGGATCACTTCCCGCTGCTTTGACCCTGGCTCAACAAACAGGAGCTTCTGGTTGCCAGACAGAACCTCAACTTCTGCTATTTCGGGTTAATAGAATATACATATAATACTTTTCTGAGGTTCCGCTGCTGGAATCCTGATGGCTTGGAGACGGGAGATTTCATGAGGCATCTTTTGTACGCGTGCTCAATCGCAGCGGCTTGGGCTTCGATTTCCAGTCCCGCCATCTCTGGGATACCAGCACCTTCCATCACCCAGCAACCTGCGGACTTGAACGTTAATGCGCCCTCTCCGGGCATCTTCACCGCCATCGCATCGGGTCAAGCCCTCCACTACCAGTGGCAGTCCTCTTTGAATGGCTCTCCCTGGGCCAATGTCGCCTCCGGAACAGGCGGCGCCACCGCCAGCTACACGACTTCTGCCACTGCACTGACCACCAACGGGAAGAAGTTCCGTGTGGTCGTCAGCAACACAGGCGGTAAAACCGTCAGTGCATCAGCCACGCTCACGGTCAATGTTGTGCCCTCCATTAGTCTCCAACCCCTGGCCAAGATCGTAGTCGCTCCCGCGACCGCCAAGTTCACCGCGGCCGCTATCGGCAATCCCGCACCCAGCTACCAGTGGCAAGTATCCGCCAACGGCGTGGATTGGAACGATGTCACCGCAGGCAGCGGGGGCGATATGGCCAGCTACACAACCGCACCGACCATCCCCACCGACGACGGGCAACGATTCCGCGTGATCGCCACCAATAGCCAAGGCAGCAAGACGAGCAACGCAGTCCTTCTCACCGTTCACGAGGCTCCCGCAATCACGCAGCAGCCCACCGACCAGACGGTCGATGCGCCCTTGGCAGCCACGTTCTCCGTCAATGCTTCCGGCCCGGCTCTGCACTACCAGTGGCAGGCCTCCTCGAACGGCACCACCTGGGCCAATGTCACCACGGGAACGGGCGGCACGAGCGCGAGCTACACCACTGCCACCACGACTCTAGGCACCAACGGCAAGAAATTCCGCGTGGTCGTTAGCAATACCTATGGCAGCCTCGCCAGCACGCCGGCCACACTCACAGTCAATGTCGCACCAGTCATCACTCTTCAGCCTCTGGCCAAGGTTGTGACCGCTCCGGCTACGGCCACCTTCAACACGGCTGCCACCGGCTATCCCGCGCCCACTTACGAGTGGCAGATCTCCAACAATGGTGGAAAGGATTGGACTGATGTCACAACCGGCTCCGACGGGCACGCGATCAGCTACACCACTGCCCCGACGATCACCACGGACAACGGGAGTATGTTCCGCGTGATCGTCACCAACAGCAAAGGCAACAAGACGAGTAACGCAGTCCTTCTCACCGTTCACGAGGCTCCCACAATCACGACACAACCCGAAGACATCACAGTCAACGAACCTGATGAGGCCGACTTTGCCGTCGTTGCCACCGGCAATCTTCCGATTTCCTTTCAATGGCAGGTCTCAACCAATGCAGGCAGCGCCTGGACCAACGTAGCCAATGGCGCCGGCGGAATGACTTCAAACTACACGACTCCTCCCACCAACCCACTCTACGTCGGGAGGAAGTACCGGGTCGTCATCAAGAATGCCTGGGGAACCGCCATCAGCAGTCCTGCTTCACTGTCGGTGAATGTGATCCCGCGCACCATCTCAGGCAATGCGGGCATGGCCGGGGCGACACTGCATTATTCCAGCGGCACGCCGAAGGTGTCACTTGCCTCGGATCACGGGAACTATTCGTTCGAAGTGCCATACAACTGGTCGGGAACCGTCACTGCTTCACTGTCGGGTTGCACCTTTTCCCCTGCCAGCTACAGCTATGCGAATGTAACCACCAGTCAATCGGGACATAACTATAAACCTAGCTTCCCGATTTTTGCCCTTTGCACGAGCAATGGACAACAACAGAGGCCCACCAGCATTGGTGATGGCAACGGCGGGGCATTCATCGCGTGGAAGGATGGCAGAGCTGGGAACAACCTCTCCAGCATCTATGCCCAACACGTCAATGCGAATGGAACCGCTCAATGGGACTCGAACGGCATATTTATCGGCAGCAACACGGTTCTCTCGGACGTCTGCTCCCCGCAAATGATCTCGGATGGGCAGGGCGGTGCCATTATCGCCTGGGAAGGAAGCGGGATCGACTATTCCCATGGGTATGCTGCGCCTTACGTTGCGATCTATGCACAGCGGATCAATGCGTCCGGAACCTCTCAATGGATGTCAGGTGGAGTAACCGTCTGCGAAGTTTTTGAAGACAACATGATGTCTTACAACTTCGTTGTCACTGACGATGGAAATGGCGGCGCAATCATCGCCTGGGAAGACTGGCGTAATGTTGATTACACCAGTCCGAACCCGAGTTATGACATCTATGCCCAGCATCTGGATTCGGCAGGAAACGTCAAATGGGCAGCCAACGGAGTGGCGGTGTGCACGGCACATTCCAAACAATTCAACCCTGCCATTATTGCGGATGGTAACGGCGGCGCCGTCATCGCTTGGGATGACATGCGATCCTATATGGGCGACGTCTATGCGCAGCGAATCGATTCCACTGGGGCAGTCCAGTGGACATTGGATGGTGTGGCGATCTGCACTCCAAACGGAAGCAACACTGCTCCTGCCCTTGCAAGCGACGGGAACGGGGGAGCGATCATTGCCTGGGAAGATCATCGCAACAGTGATATCGACATCTACGCTCAGCGCATCGATTCAACCGGTGGTGTGAAATGGACTGCGAATGGCATCCCCGTTTGCACGGCAACCGATTGGCAGAACAATCCTGTCATGGTCAATGATGCCAGTGGAGGAGCCATCATCGCCTGGTGTGATGACCGTAGCGGAACTGGGAAGCTATATGCACAGCGTCTGAGCGCATCAGGCGCGATCCAGTGGTCAAGCGATGGCGTCTTGATGGGGTCCATCGATGACAGAGCCTACCGTGTCTCGATCTCGAGCGATTCGGCAGGAAGTGCCATTTTAGGGTGGGAAAAAGGAGGCGTGTATTCCGCAAGCATCTGCACTGTTCATGCGCAGCGCGTGGATGAATCAGGCGCGCCACAATGGATCGACGGCGGTCTTAACCTTTGCAAATCCAGCGGCACGCGTGGGTCGTTCTCCGGCAATGTGACCCTTTCGAACAATGGAAAGCACAGGGCGACGGTTGCCTGGGTCGATTGGCGCAATGATAATGGAACTTATGTTGGTGACAACACGGATATCTTTATGTCGCAAATAAGCATCCCGTGACACACATGCGCCATTTGACTGTTCCAAATCGGACGAGGCCTTGATCCGGACACACACCATTGAGACAAATATGGCCCCGATTCGCTCAAACCCATGTCTTTGGTACCATAGCCAATCAGAATTGCCAGAGTCATGACACCTAGCCAAATCATTCAGGCCACCGCCGATTACATTCGCCAGGAATTCCAGCACGACAGCTCCGGCCATGACTGGTGGCACATCTACCGCGTTTGGCGGAACGCGCTTGCCATCTGCGAGCACGAGAAGGCGGACCGTTTCGTGGTGGAGCTGGCGGCGCTGCTGCATGATTTGGACGATTGGAAGCTGGAGCCAACGGGCGATGGGACACCTGTGAAGGCACTGGCGTGGATACGCGGGATGGGCACGGATGCTGGCACTTGCGAGCATGTGCGGGAGATCATCACACACCTCTCCTTCAAGGGCGCTTGCGAAATGAACAGGATCCAAACCCTCGAAGGCATGATCGTGCAGGACGCGGACCGGCTCGATGCCATCGGCGCCATGGGCATCGCGCGGGCCTTTGCGTACGGAGGCAGTAAGGGGCGCATCATGCATGATCCGGGAGTGGCACCGCAGCTTCACGCGACCTTTGAGCAATACAAGAAAAGCGAGGGCACGACCATCAACCACTTCCACGAGAAGCTGCTTCTGTTGAAGGAACGCATGAACACGCCCGCGGCCCGGCGCATTGCAGAGGGCCGCCACGCCTTCATGGAGCAGTTCCTGGCGCAGTTCCAGACGGAGTGGGAGAACGCAGATCACTGAGATAGTATTTAACCGGGACCCGTTTGACACTCGCTGAACGAGCGAACAATCTTGGCGGATCCGGAGGCGGATCGTGCAGTTCCCGAGGCTGACAGGCATGCCCGGCTTCGTCCTGCTATGGCTGGGCCAGGCGTTCTCCCTGCTTGGGGGATCCATGGCTTTGTTCGCCTACACGCTCTGGATCTACCAGCGTACGGGGCAGGCTACGCCGGTGGCCATGCTCGGCTTCTTCAATCTCGCGCCCATGGTGCTGTTCGGTCTCTTCACGGGCGCCCTGGTGGATCGCCACGACCGCCGGTTGATGCTCCTGATGAGCGACATGGCGAGCCTCCTGGTGAGCCTGTTTCTCATCGCTTTCGCCCTTTCGGGTTCCATGGATCTCTGGAAGATCTACACGGCAGCCTTCGTGCTGGGCACCTTCCAGACCTTCCAATGGCCTGCCACATCCGCGACGGTCACGCTGATGGTGGACAAGAAACACTACGCGCGCGCAGCATCGCTGCTGGAGATGGCGGGCATGTCCTCGGGCATTCTCGCGCCTTTGCTTGCGGGGGCGCTCCTTGGGTTCGTGGGTCTCAGCGGCGTTCTCTGCGGTACAGCCCTTGGCAGTGCCCTGGCCATCACAAGCATCTTTTTCATCGAACTGCCACCACAACGGCTCACGGAATCGCGCAGCACGTTGTGGAGCGAAGTGAAGGATGGCTTTTCTTACCTCCTCAAGCGCCCGCCATTGCTTGGCGTGCAATCCACGTTCCTGCTGGGGAATTTCTTCTTCACACTCAGCTACTCGCTGCTGGGGCCCTTCGTGCTGGCGAAGACTGGCAACAACGCGCTTCGTTTCGCATCGGTCCAGACGGCTGGAGCCATCGGCGGTCTCGTCGGATATGCCCTCATCGCCGCGCTGGGCGGACCGCGGAACCGGATTCTCGGGATTCTCATAGGCTGGGCGGGAGGTGGTCTCCTGGGCCTTTGCGTGATCGGAACCGGCCCCACATTCCCCTTCTGGATGGCTGGCTCCTTCATGGCCTCCGCCATGGGCTGCCTGGACTACACCTCCAACCAGTCCCTCTGGCAATCGAAGGTGGCTCCGGAACTTCAGGGCCGCGTGTTCGCGGTGCGGCGCCTCATCGCCATGGGCGTCAATCCCTTGGCCAGCCTCATCGCAGGCCCTCTCGCGGACCGCGTGCTGGAGCCCGCCATGCGGCCCGGCGGATCATTGGTGCCCCTGCTGGGACCGATCTTCCACACAGGACCTGGTTCCGGCATCGCCATCCTGTTCGCCTGCTGCGGACTGGCCATCGCTCTTGTGGGGCTCATCGCGTGGTTCATCCCCCTGATCCGGCACGCGGAATCGCTCATCCCCGATCACGACGAAGTGCCTGAGGAAGGCGCAGGAGCCTGATCACTGTTCCGTCCGTCGTACCTTCGGGCATACTGCTTCGATGCTACGAATCCTGCCCATCGCCTCCAGTTTCCACTCCGCGGAACAGGTCCGCGCGACGATCCAGAAAGTCAGCCAGCAACTTGGCACCAGCAGTATCGCCCATGAAATTCTGGCCTCGGCGGCGGCGAAACCCAACGTCCTCTTCATCGTCACCGGAGGCACGGAGCACCTCGCGCTGCAGGCTTTGGAAGGACAAAGTGGGCCCGTCATCCTGCTGGCGCATCCGGAGCAGAATTCGCTGCCAGCCTCGCTGGAAATCCTCAGCTACTTGCAGCAGAAGCACCGCAGGGGCCGGATCGTCCTGCTGAATGAATCGGAGGAAGGTCCAAGCGCGCTGCGGGATTTGGATCGAGCCCTCAGCGTTCGCGAGCGCATGGGCGCCATGCGTCTGGGCCGAATCGGCATGCCTTCGGATTGGTTGATCGCCTGCGGTCAGGAGACCTCCATTGCCCAGAAGGTATGGGGCCCCGAGATCGTGGATGTCCCGCTGGATGCCCTGCGCTCGGCCATGCGGGACGCACGCTCCGAAGAAGTTGAAGCACTCAGCCGGGATTTCCAAAGCGACGCGACGGCCACGCGCGAACCCTCGCAGGAAGATATCACCATGGCCTCGCGGGTGGCCGTGGGCCTGCGGCGGGTGATCTGCGAACACAAGCTGGACGCATGCACCGTGCGCTGCTTCGACCTGGTGCTCGAACAGAAAACCACGGGCTGCCTGGCCCTTTCCAGTTTGCTGGACGATGGCGTAGTGGCCGGTTGCGAAGGGGATCTGCCCGCGGCGCTCACTATGCTCTGGCTGCAGGAGATGAGCGGCCAGCTCAGCTTCATGGCCAATCCCCAGGACCTGGACGCGGAATCCAACACCCTCTGGCTGGCCCACTGCACCATCGCGCGCAGGATGCTGAAGCGGTACACCCTGCGTTCCCACTTCGAGTCGTCCCTCGGTGTGGGCATCCAGGGCGAGCTGGCACCCGGGCCCTACACGCTCGCACGGATCGGCGGAAACGATCTGTGTGAAGTATTCCTGTCCGATGCGGAGCTCCTGGCCAACGGCTCGTCAGAGCTGCGCTGCCGGACCCAGGTGCAAGTGCGATTGCAGGAAAAGTCGGATCAATTGCTGACGAGGCCCCTCGGCAATCATCACGTGCTGATCCCCGGCCACTGGGCGAAGGCCTTGAAGGAATTCCACAGCCTATTCATCGCTTCCTGACCCCTTCACACACCTTGCCCGGCTTCGCTCTTCTTGAAGCTCCGGTAGAGCAGCATGTCGTAGAGGATTTTCAGCGCACCGGAAATGATGAAGGGCGTGCCAATGAGGGCTGGCACGGAAATGAGCTGACCCGCCAGGGCGGGGGAAATGGAAGCGCCCGTGGTCCGCGCGATGCCCGTGACACCTGCGGCCGCGGAGCGTTCATCGGGGCTGACCACGGCCATCGTGTAAGACTGGCGTGTGGGAACGTCCATCTGAGAGATGCTGAAGCGAAGCAACAACATCGTGATCGCCAGCGGCAAATTCGGCATCAGCGGAACCAGGATCAACAGCACGTTGGATGGCACATGAGTGTAGACCATGGTACGGATGAGTCCGATGCGTTTGGCGATCTTGACGGCGTACAGCGCGGATAGTCCCGCGAGAATATTGGCTACGAAGAAGATGGAGCCGATGATTCCTGGCGCCACGCCGTAACGGGTCTGGAACCAGTAGGCAACGATGCCTTGAATGACGAACCCGCCTGCGAATGCATCAAGAGAGAAGAGAGCAGACAATTTGAAGACCACTGATTTTGATTTATGGAGCCCGAAGCTTCCTTTTGTCGCCGTGGGAACCGGTGTTTCGATGGATCTCGACACGAAGGAAAACAGGATCAGCAGAAGAAGGCCTATGGCTGAATACGCAAGGATGAGCACTCGGTAGCTGAACACGGGGCTGAAACCGCTCTGCTGGAGTATTTGCGCAGTCCATCCACCAATCAAGGCGCCGCAAGCCGTCGCCAGTGATCCAGCAAGGTTGTACCACGCAAACACCCCGGTTCGCCGATCATCGGGCAGGATCTGTGAAAGAGATGCCTGTTCGATGGCCAGGAAGGGCCCCACTTCATTGCCCGAGGGACTGATCACACCGATCGTGGCGGCCAGAAGCAGAATCATGAAATTGGCGCTGAAGGCGAAGGGGACTCCGGCCACAAGCATCAGCAGCGCACCGATAAGAAGCATGGTCCGACGCCCCATGCGGTCGGCGTGGGTCGTGATCCACAACGAGATTACGGTATCCCCCACAAGGGTGAGCGTGAGGAGAAATCCGATCTTGCCACCGCTGAAACCGAGAGCCGCGAGGTACAGCACCAGGATCACGGACAGGAATCCGTACGAGAACATCCGGGCCGCGCGGGTGATGAACAACAGCTTCCCATCGGATCCCAGGGAAGACCTGACATCGTGCGACGCATTCGAATCCACGGGGTCCTCCGGACAGCGCTGAATCGAGTCTATTCGCCCCACTAGGCCCCATCAATGTCAGGAGCCGTACCCAAATAAGCCAGTGCTGCTCCGTTCAGTTTGCTGCGGCCCTTACGCCGGTGGACTGTCTGGCTGAACAAGTCGTTTTGGCATGGCGGCATGGGAGCCGCGGACGGGTTGATCAGAGAAGGACATTTCTGGTCTGCGGCTTCGGACCCTTCCTCAGCCCTTGCTTTGCGGGATCATTCGACGCATCATCGCCCTAGCCTTCCGGAAACCGCCATGACCACTCAGGCGAAATGCCCCACCTGCGGCGCACCTTTGACGTTCCGCCCCGGCACGATGGTCGCCGTCTGCGGGTACTGCAAATCCCTGTCCGCCCGCACCGACCGTGATCCCAAGCTGATCGGCAAGGTGGCCGATCTGGTGGACACGGGCTCCCCGCTGCGCGTGGGCGCAGAAGGCAATTACGCCGGACGGAAATTCTCGCTGGTGGGCCGGACCCAGATGCGGCACCCCCTAGGCGGGGTCTGGGACGAGTGGTACCTTGCTCTGGAAGACGGGCGCTGGGGCTGGCTTGCCGAAGCCCAGGGCCGCTTCTACCTGACCTTTGCCCACGCCCGGACCGCTGCCCTTCCCACACCGGAACGGCTGCTCGCA
>DCFP01000135.1:0-19111 GCA_002319925.1 Holophagaceae bacterium UBA1801
CCGCATGGGCCGCCTCGATGGCGGCATTCAAGGCCAGCACCTTCACGACTGCCGAGACATCGCCGATGATGCCCACCATCTTCTTCATGTCCTCGACGCTCGAGGCCACCTGCTTGATGTTCTCGTCGCTGGCCTGGAGTTTCTCGTGGCTTTCTTGCGTTATCTGGGAGAGTTGCTCGAGGGTCTGCCTCTTCTCATTGGTCAGCGCGGTCGTCTGTTCGATGGCCTCCAGCATGGGCGCAATCAGCTCATTGATCTGATCGCTGCGCTTCTTCAGTTCCGCCTCGGCTTGCTTCTGGTTCTCGAACATCAGGGCGTTCTGGATCGCGATGGCCGTGGAGCTGGCGATGGCGGTGAGCAGTTCCAGGGAGTGTTCATCATAGACATAGTTCCGCTGATAGTTCTGTACCGCGATCACGCCCAGCACCTGATCCCCCAGCATCATCGGCACGCCCAGCCAGGAGAGTGCCGGGGCGCCAAGGGCCGCGATGCCATGGGCCGCCATCCAACCGACGGTGTCCTCCTTGATCAGGACGGGCACGTGGTTCTTGATGATGTAGCCCGAGAAGCCCCGCCCTTCGGGCACGATGGTTAGCTCCGCCTTGTCCTGGGCGGATTCGGGGACATCGTAGACGAAGTGGATCTCGTGCTTTTCAGGGTAGTAGAGAGCAATGAAGAAATTCCCGGTGTCCACCAGGCGCGAGGCTTGGCGGTAGGTCTCTTCCAGCACCTCCCGCAGCGTCAGGCGCGTGGTGAGGGCCTGGCTCAATTCGTTCAGCGCCGCCATTTCCGACGCAAGCTGCTCCGAATGCTTCAGCAGCTGCTCACGTCCTGACTCGGTTTCCTTCCGGGCCTGGATATCGTGCACGAAGACGAGCATCTCAGTGGCCTCGCCGGAGGATCCATTGGCCGAGCCGAATTTGATTCGTGATGCGGGTTTGCGATAGGCCGTGCCCCGGAGTTCGAACCAGCGGAAGGCATCATCACCGGTTTTCAGGCGCGCGTCCATCGTGAAGGGCGTGCTGTGTTCCGTGCATTCGCTCACGAGCGTTTTTGCCGAAGCCAAATCCTCTTCGTGGAAGCAGTCCCAGAATTCCCCGCTGGCAGAATGGGAAACCATCCGCCGGAAGGTGGAAAACCACGGTGCTTGCCTGAGCGCAGATTCCATACCCAGATGCCAGCATCGGTGAACTGATCGAGGCGTTCGATCTCGGCGCTGGAAATTTCCAGGGCGCCGCTTGTGGATTGCAGTTCTGGCTGGTCATCCGGGGACATTCCGATTCTCCGTGATCACGGCCCACGCAAAAGACCATGGGGCCGCCACCCTTTTCATCGGCGGCTCAGTGAAAGAATTGAAAACGGCCAAAGCCCTGGAATTCGGTCAGGTGAGCTTGCCGAAGCGATGCATCCATACGCTTGCGGCTCCCGCCAGACCGGAGTCTTCTCCCAGGCTGGTGCGCAGGACGTTGGCGGTCCCCTTCGGAATCAGGCGCGTGTGCATCTCCAGCGCCGCCAGGATCCGCTCGCGGAACAGGTGGTAACTCCCCATGAGCCCGCCACCCAGGGCGATCCGCTCCGGCGCGAAGAGATTCACGAGGTTTGCCAAGCCCAGCCCGAGGTAGTCTCCCATGGCCACCACGGCCTCCTGGGCCGCGGAATTGCCCTGTTCCGCCGCGGCACAAATGGCCTGGGCCGACATCGGGGGCTGATCTGGATGATGGGCTAGGAACCAAGCGGAGAGCGCGGTTCCGCTCGCAAGGCTCTCCCAGCATCCCCGCGCCCCGCAGGAACATGAAGCTCCCGAAGGATCGATGACATGATGGCCGAATTCGGGATGCACACCGTTCGCGCCGCGGTAGAGCCGGCCATCGAGGATGACGCCGCCGCCGATGCCCGTGCCCACCGTGACCATGATGAAGCGCTGGCAGCCTCGCCCCGCTCCCCAGAAATATTCGCCCAGGGTGTGGGCATCGGCGTCGTTTTCCAGTGCGGCGTCTACGTTGAATGCCGCAGCGAGCCGTCCGGCGAGGTCACTGTTCTTCCAGCTCCGCAGGAACTGCACCTCGCTGATGACGCCTCGGAATGGATCCACGGGCCCGGTGCAGCCGATGCCGATGCCATCCAGGGTCTGGCCCGAGCGGGCGATACAGCGCGCAAGCATGGCCTGCATGCGCCCCATCGCATCGTCGAATCCCTGCTCCGGCTCGGTAGGGCATTCCTCGCTGGCCAGGATGCGGCCTGATTCATCCACAGCGCCCGCGGCGATCTTGGTGCCGCCGATATCGAAGGCGCCGATCATCTCCTCACCGCTTTCGCTGTCCTGGCGAGGCGGGCGGATCCGGCGAATTGAGGCAATGCGGAGGCGTTGAGAATGGACATGAAATCCGGAAGAAGAAAGGCTGGGTGAGATACAAATCCGCGATCAGGAGAGCGGTGTTAGGCCGCCCTGGAACGGTACCATGGGCCCGGTCAACAGGGCAAAGGCGTCGGCATTCCGGACCTGGAAATGTGGTTGATGCGCCATGGCGCGTCCTGGATGACTTGAATCCGGATTGTCATCTTTCCTTGATGGTTGCTCGGGAAGTCGCGAGAGAATGGGGGCATGACGTCCGACTTCATGGACCTTCGCCGATTCCCCCGCGTCAATGTGGAAGGGGGATATTCCATCCAGTTCCAGGCCGGGAGTCGGCGTTTCTTTGGCCTGCCAGTGACCACCCTCGGGGGCGGCGGGTGCAGTTTCCGGATTTCCTCCCTGCTCGCGGGAGAACTGCGGCCGGAAGTCATCCTCGCGCGGCTTTGCATCGATCATCCCGGGATTCCACCCATCCATCAGAAGGCCAGGATTTCCTGGGTGCTGGGGGACACGCACCACAACGAAGATCCTTCGGTGTTGGTGGGCATCGAGTACCTGGATCCCGATCTGGAGTTCATCCAGGCCATCGATCGCTGCATTTCGGAAATGCAGCAGACCGCGAACGCGAACCCGCCCGCTGGAAATCGCCGATACCGCGAATAAAGGGGTAGACCTGAATGTTGTTTCTCGTGCTGTGATGCGAACGGCCATCTCTACAGGGTCTTGTGCAATGCTCAGACTTCCCTTCGAGACATCCTGCGCACACACCTTCCGTTTGTCGGCACGATGCGAACCCCGGCGCGGGAATGTCGGAATCCCCATCGGCCTGCGTTTTCCAACGTTGCCATCTGCGAACAGTTTAGCGATCAGGGCGTGACATGTTCATCGGGCATCTGCCAGCTGGTTATCTGATCTCCCATGCCTTGTCTCCGAAGTCCGGCTTGGACGCGCGATGGCGGGGAAGATTCTTGTGGGCAGGGGCGGCGGGTGCCCTGGGGCCCGATCTCGATGTGCTGTATTTCTACCTCGTGGATCATCGTCAGCACCATCACCACGGGTACCTCACACACATGCCCGTGCTGTGGCTGGGCATGCTGATCGCGGCTGGATTTTGGCTCGCAACCGGGCGGGAGAAGCCCTGGGCTGCCATGGCGGCGGTCTTCTCCTTCAATGGGCTGGTCCACATGGCGCTGGACAGCATCGTCGGTGATATTCGTTGGCTGGAGCCCTTCTCGGCGAAGTCCTTCGCATTGTTCAAGGTGCCCACGCTGTACCAGCCGTGGTGGTTGAATTTCTTTCTCCACTGGTCCTTCGGTTTCGAAATCGCGGTGACGGCCTTGGGTGTCTACGTTTTCATC
Organism: Holophagaceae bacterium UBA1801; assembly: GCA_002319925.1. Lineage (GTDB taxonomy): Bacteria > Acidobacteriota > Holophagae > Holophagales > Holophagaceae > UBA1801. Next base: position 3,712 of record DCFP01000135.1, read on the forward strand.
AGACGAAAGCATGCACTAATGTCTCAAGCAGCCCCATCCCCGGCTCGAAAATGCCCATGCCGTTCGGGAATCTAAGCAATCGAGGAGGCGTTATGGAATACGTGAATCTTGGCACAACGGGTCTCAAGGTTTCGCGGATCTGTCTGGGGTGCATGTCCTACGGGGCTCCGGCCACGGGCGAGCTGAAGGGCGGCAGGCACGCCTGGACGCTGAACGAGGAGGAGAGCCAGCCCTTCTTCCGGGAGGCACTCGAGCTTGGGATCAACTTTTTCGACACGGCCAATGTCTACTCCAGCGGTGTCAGCGAGGAAGTGCTCGGGCGGTTCCTCAAGGCCAATGTGCGGCGGGAGGCCGTCGTCATCGCCACCAAGGTGCATGGCGTCATGCGAGATGAACCCAATGGGCGCGGGCTTTCGCGAAAGGCCATCCTCTTCGAGATCGACGAGAGCCTCCGACGCTTGCAGACGGATTACGTGGATCTCTACCAGATCCACCGCTGGGATCCGGAGACGCCCGTCGAAGAGACCCTGGAGGCCCTCCATGATCTCGTGAAGGTCGGGAAGGTCCGGTATCTTGGTGCTTCGTCCATGCACGCCTGGCAGTTCACGAAGGCCCTGTACCTGGCGGACCGCCACGGCTGGTCCCGGTTCGTGTCCATGCAGAACCATTACAACCTGCTCTACCGCGAGGAAGAGCGCGAGATGCTCCCCCTCTGCTGCGCCGAGGGCATCGGCGTCATCCCTTGGAGCCCCCTCGCGCGGGGCCGCCTGGCCAGGCCCTGGCAGGCGGAAACCACCAAGCGCTACGAAACGGATCAGTTCGGCCGGAAGCTGTATTCGCAGACGGAAGAGAATGATCAGAAGGTCGTGGACAGGCTCGGCGAGATTTCAGCGCAGCGCGGTGTGCCTCGCGCGCAAATCGCGCTGGCGTGGCTGCTGGGCCGGCCGGGAATCACTGCGCCCATCGTCGGAGCCACCAAGCCCCAGCACCTTCCCGACGCAGCCGCGGCGGTCTCATTGCAGCTAGGTGCCGAAGAGATCGAAGCCCTGGAAGCGCTCTACACGCCGCATCCCGTCCAGGGATTCAACTGAGTGGAAACAGCCCGCGGCCGGTGGCCGCGGGCTGTTTGAAGCATCCTTGAACTCGCTCGGGCTCAGGGATTTCCCGGTGCTTGTCCCTCGGGGGGCGGCAGAATGACCTTCTTCTTTTGCTGGGGCTGCGCATTCGCGGGCTGACCCGGCGTTACGGTCTTGCCCTGGGGGGTGATGACCTTCTTCTCCGGTACCGCATTCGGCGCAGTCTTCACGGGCCGGACCACCTGCTTGTTTTCCACCGGTTTTACGGCCGGAGTCTTCATCACGGCCGGATTGGCCGTCACTGGATGAGCGGTCTGGATCGTAGGTTGAGCATTCGGCTGCGTGGCCGTGGTTGCGTTTCCCGTCGGCTGTGTTGTGGTGGTGGCGGGATGAATTTCCGTCACCGGGGCTACCTTCGCCGCCGGTGGCGGGGCGGGCTCCGAGGTGCTGCTTATGGGTGGCGGCACGGGATGCTGCAGAGCCGGTGGTACCACTGGACGGATGGTCTGAGCCGGGGGCAGCACCGTGGGCGGCTTCCCAGGCTGGAAGGCAGGCAGCGGCTTGGCGGAAATCGGAGCGGGGGCCGGCGTGTGGATCACGGCGGGCATGGCGGCCGCCAAATGAGCCTGGGCTGGAACGGAGGTGTTCACGGCCTTGCCGGAAGCTGTGGCCGAGGCTGGGGCGATGATGACCACGTTCGTGACGTTGTTGACCACCGTGGTGTTGTTGATGGTGGTGTTGCCACTGTTCTGGATGCGCATGCCGGGACTGATCACTGGCGGCGCGCCAGTCACGACAGCCGGGGCCGTTCCGATGGGCGCCGGAATGATGATGCCCGGACGGGATCCGGGAGGCGGTGGCACGAACACGCCCTGGGGACCGATGGGAGCCGGGCCGTGCACCACGCCTGGATAGGGCGAAACACGGTGGATGCCCATGTGGGGTGGAGGAGGCATGAACCTGACGCCGGGCCGCAACCAGAATCCCGGGATGAATACGACGATGCCTTCCCGATACTCGTAGTAGGGATGGTGCCAATAACAGCCAGGGTAGGGAGGACGCGCCCAGTGGCCGTGGACCCAGACCCAGGTTCCCTGCCAGGCCCAGAAACCACCGACCCAGAATCCACCCTCGAAGGGCACGGGCGGGGGCGGTTCCACCAGCATGGGAGGAGGCGCCCAGGGACAGCCGATGGGTTCGGGCTGACCCACCTGGAATTCGATGTTGACGCTTACGACCGTTTGAGGCGCGGCGGGCTCATACATGGTCGGAGGCGGTTCCGGCGCCGGTGTGTACTGCACGGGCTGCGGGGGCGGCTCGGGCTGGGTCGGCTGAACGTACACCGTGCAACCAGCAGTCAAGGCGAGTAGCACCAAGGTCAGCTGCTTCATGGGAGATCCTCCGGTGGGAGTAGCGCTTGTGGGCATAGGACTGTAGTGCTGATCACGGCATTCAGGGTTTCCATGATCCTGTTGACAACATATCACCCACCCGCGGAATAAATCGATGTTGAATGCCTGAATACGGCTTCTGGTTCCCGCAGCGAACAAAGGAAACAAGGACCGCGCATGAGTGTGGAGGATCCTTGGGAAAGAGACTTCCACTCCCGCGAAGAGGTTGAAGGAGCCGGATGAGATGTTCAAGGATCCAGAAGAGAATCGTTCCCCTTGTGTCTCTTCAGCGGGGAATGCAGTGTGGTGTGCAAGCGTTCACGAAGATCCACCATCCTCCCGGCACCCAGACCCCATGCACCCCGTAGCTGAAGCCAAGTTTGACCAAGGGCACCAATGCGCGAGCGAAGGCCGCTATGAGCAGGCCGCATCCTTGTTCAGGGAGGTCCTTGAACTCGCGCCGGACCTTCCCGAAGCCCAGGCGAACCTGGGTCTGATGCTCGATCAGCTCGGAAACACGGGAGAAGCAGAAGCCTGCTACCGGCGTGCCTTGGAACTTGATCCTGGCTACCTTGACGTGAGCCTTGGGCTGGGTGTCCTCCTGGTGGGCCAGAAGCGTTTGTCCGAGGCCGAGGCGGTGTACGGATCGGCGTTGACGCTGAATCCGGATTCCGCTGCCCTGTGGTCGAACATCGGCGTGCTCAAGGCCCTGCAGGAACAGGAAACCCATTCCGAAATCTGTTTCCGCAAGGCGCAGGAACTGGATCCGGATTACCGGAAGGCCATCTTCAACTCCGCTCACCTCTACTTGCGCCAGGGGCGGCTGCGGGAAGGATGGCGCGCCCTGGAGGCCCGGGAGAAACCACATTACACAGAGAGGTTTCCCTTCCCTCGCTGGCAGGGGGAAAGCCTTGCTGGAAAATCCTTGCTGATCGGCGCGGAAAGGGGTCATGGGGACATGATCCAGTTCTGCCGATTCACCTCAACCTTAAAAAGAATGGGTGCTTCGAGGCTGGGTCTCCTCTGCCACCCTGCCTTGGCCCGATTGCTCTCCACGCTGGATGGCGTTGACCAGATCATTTCCCTGGAAGCCGGCCTGCCCATGTCTGGCTGGGATTACTGGACATTGCCTCTGAGCCTTCCCTTCCATTTCGATGTCCAGCTCGATTCCATTCCCGCTCCCATCCCCTACCTGCATCCCCTCCGCGAATGGGTGGAACATTGGCGTCCCCTGCTTCCCGCGGCGGGCCTCCGCGTCGGCCTAGCCTGGAAAGGAAATCCGAAATTCGAGAACGACGCTGAGCGATCCATCCCGTACTTGGCACATCTGGCGCCCCTCGGCGCGGTGTCTGGCATCCAGTTCATCAGTCTTCAGAAAGGCGCCGGAGAAAACGAAGCCGAGCAACCCCCACAAGGCATGACGTTCTTCAACCCCGGCGCGCAGGTCCAGGATTTCGCGGATCTCGCGGCCATCATGGCTTCGCTGGATTTGGTCATTTCCGTGGATACCGCTGTGGCCCACCTGGCGGGCGCCATCGGGAAACCGTGCTGGGTGCTGCTGCCAGCCTTCCGAACGGATTGGCGGTGGATGAAGGAGCGGACGGACTCGCCCTGGTACCCAGGCATTCTGCGCGTGTTCCGTCAATCTTCCGATGGGACATGGGAATCCGTGATTCGGGCTGTGACCGAAGATCTGGGCGCCTTCGCCAAGCAGCGGAACTTCTGAAACCCGGAACTCAATGTCCCAGTCGCGACGACTTGATGCCGGTTTTGTCCTACCTGCGTGATCTCCAACACATCTGAAGGAATTTGCGCAGAGCCGCGAAAAATGCCGTCAAAAATCAGGAACGGGAACTTCGGGACGATAAGTCCCCTGTTGCAGTACGGCTGAAAACCCATGCATGGAGAATGCGGCGATGAATAACCTGACCATCCGCAAGAAGATCATCTACTCCATCCTGATTCTCACCGCTCTGCTGGGAATGGCGGCTGTGGCGGTTTCCGGGGCACTGCTCAGCCGTGTGCAGACCCAGGCTCTGGAGATCAAGGGCAACAGTCTCCTCGATGTCCTGAGCGTGGCGGTGACGCCCAACATCCTCAGCGACGAGAAGTACCAATCCGGCTCCACGAATCACACGCTCACCTTCGTCAAGAACGATGGCGACATCAGCATGGCGGCGGTGCTGGTGCTGGAGAACAAACAGCCCGCCACTTCGTTCGTGAAGCTCTTCGAAGAGAACGCGAAAATGGATGCCGTCGCGCTTGGCGGACCGCTCACCACCGCGGGCAAGACCAGCTACAGCAAGAACGGCTACCTGATCATCGGACGGCAGCTGAAGGTCACGGGTGCCGAACCGTCCAGAGACTACTACTTGATGATGGCCATGAACACCCACCGGACGGCCAAGGCGACGCGGCTCACGCTGCTGATCATGCTCATCCTGGGCGCGGCGATGGTGGTCCTCGGATTCGTGGCGGCCTCAGTGCTGGGCAACACCATCGTCAAACCCCTGGAGACCATCCAGCAGAGCATGCAGGACATTTCGGAAGGCCAGGGGGATCTGACGGCCCGGCTGGAAGTCCGAGGCGAGGATGAGATCGCGCGGCTCTCCCGCAACTTCAATCGTTTCGTGGAGAACATCCAGGGCATCGTGGGCGAGGTGGTTTCCATCTCCAACACCATTGCTTCCGGTTCCGCGGAATTGAGCGCGGGCATGTCGGAGATGTCGTCCACTTCCGAAGCCATCGCCCAGACCGCGGATAACCAGAAGACCAACGTGAAGCAGGCCACGGAAAAAGTGGGCGCCATCGCCCGGTCCTCCCAGGGTATCTATTCCAATGTCAGCAATGCGCTGGAGGTCTACGAACAGACCCAGCAGGCCGCTGCCAAGGGCGGCGTGGCCGTGGACGAAGCCGTGACCGGCATGCAGGCCATCAACCAGAATTCCAAACAGATCACCAGCATCCTTACGGTGATCACGGAAATCGCCACCCAGACCAACCTGCTGTCCCTGAACGCGGCCATCGAAGCGGCCAAGGCCGAGGAGCACGGCAAGGGTTTCGCCGTGGTCGCGGAGGAAGTCCGCAAGCTGGCCGAGCGTTCCGCTTTGGCCGCCAAGGAAATCACCGCTCTCATCCAGACCTCCAACAAGAGCATCCAGAACGGCGGCGAGCTGGTCCACGCGGCCGGCACGGTGCTGAAGAACATCCAGGAAGCCATTGCCACCAGCGGCGAGAAGATCCAGGCCATCGGCCGACAGAGCCAGGCCCAGAGCCATGACAGCACGGCCGTGGTCGATGTTATGGGCAGCCTCTCCGGCATCGCGGAACAGAACGCCTCGGCCACGGAGCAGATGGCAGCCACCCTGCACCAGGCCTCCGACACCGTCCATGACCTGAGCAACGCCGCCGAGCGCCTGAACGCGCTGGTCTCACGGTTCAAGGTCTGAACCTCCATCACAGACGGTTGAAACCGCGAAAGACGCGAAAAAGCGCTCCGCGCTTGCGCGAGTGAAATTTATGGATGGCGCTCTTCATTTCGCCTTCTTTGCTCGAGTCCTTCTATCGCAAGATTCGATCTGAACCCGTTTTATCCGTCAGCTTGATGCGGTCCGGCGTTTCGCGCTATCGGGCAGGAACGCCGTGAGAATGCCGAGGAAGGGCAGGAAGGAACAGACCCGGTATACGAAGCCGATGCTCGTGTGATCGGCCAGCACGCCCAGCAACGCGGCGCCGATGCCGCCCATGCCGAAGGCGAAGCCGAAGAACAGTCCGGAGACGAGACCGACGCGGCCCGGAATCAGCTCCTGTGCATAGACGAGAATCGCGGAGAAGGCCGAGGACAGCACGAGGCCGATGATGACGCTCAGCACGGCGGTCCAGAACAGATTCACGTAAGGCAGAGCCAGCGTGAAGGGCAGCACGCCTAGGATCGAAGCCCAGATGACCCGCTTGCGCCCGATGCGGTCGCCGATGGGGCCGCCCAGGATGGTGCCCGCCGCGACCGCCCCCAGGAACAGGAAGAGGTACATCTGGGCGCTACGGATGGAGACCAGGAACTTGTCCATCAAGTAGAAAGTGAAGAAGTTGGTGAGGCTCGCCATGTAGAAGTACTTCGAAAAGATCAGGGCCCCGAGGATGGCCATGGTGATGGCGATGCGCATGGGCGGGAGAAGGGGCTTGGGCGCGCTTCCCGCGGCTTCGTGGCGCGTGGCGGTGAGATGGGCCTGGTACCAGGCCCCCACCCTGATCAGGAGCAGGATGGCCAGCAGGGAGGCCGCAGAGAACCATGCGATGCTCCGCTGGCCTCGGGGCAGGACGATGAGCGCAGCGAGCAGAGGGCCGATGGCCGAGCCCGCATTGCCGCCCACCTGGAACACGGACTGGGCGAGGCCGTGTTGACCGCCCGAAGCCAATCGCGCCACCCGGGAAGATTCCGGATGGAAGATGGAGGAACCCATGCCAACCAGGGCCGCCGCCATCAGCAGTTCTGCAAAGGTCGAAGCGATGGAATACAGCAGCAGGCCGCTCAGGGTGCAGCTCATGCCGACCACTAGCGAATACGGCTTGGGATGGCGATCCGTGTAGAAGCCCGCCACCGGCTGCAGCAGCGATGCGGTCAACTGGTAGGTGGAACTGATGAGGCCCAACTGCGCGAAGCTCAGATGGAAGGTGTTCTTCAGCATCGGATACGTGGCGGAGATCAGGGACTGCACCATGTCGTTCAGCAGATGGCAGAAGCTGATGGTCACCAGGATGGACGTGACCAGCAGCGAACCCGCAGCCTTCTTCTGGATCGAATTCATCCGGCGCTCCACCCCCTCTGGCGTGGTGTTGGGCCAGGGATAGGGGCAAGATAACCCAGGAGATTTCTCGCTGTCCTGCCATTTTTCATCGCGAAACGGCCATGAACGCATCACGCAAACGCCCAGTGGAACCCGCGCTGCCCCTCAGTTCCCTGAGGGTGTTCGCCAGAGACTACCCCGACCGGCACCGGATCGAGCGCCATTCCCACGAGGAGGCGCAGCTCCTGTACGCGGCTTCCGGTGTGATGCGGCTGACGACGAGCCGGGGGCGATGGATCGTGCCACCTCTGCGGGCGGTGTGGATCCCCGCGCGAACTGCCCACACCGTGGACATGGAAGGCGCGGTCGCGATGCGCACGCTGTATTTCCAGCCGGGAGCTGAGATCCAGATCCCAGAAGGTTGCGCCGTCATCAAGGTCCGCTCCTTCCTGCGGGAGCTCATCCTGGAAGCCGTGTCCGGAGGCCATGCGCTGGACCGCAGCGCCCGCGGGCGCTTGATCGCATCACTGCTCCTGATCGAACTGAATCAGGCGGTCACCGAATCGCTGTTCATCCCCCTGCCGGAAGACCTGCGGTTGCAGGTGATCTGCGCGAAGCTGCTGGCGAATCCCGGTTCCGGGTGGACACTGGAGCGCTGGGGCGAAGAGGTGGGCTCCAGCCCACGGACCCTGGCCCGGCTCTTCCACGAGGCCTTCGGCATGGGTTTCCGTGCGTGGCGGGATCAGGCGAGGCTCGCCGAGGCCGTGTCCCGGCTGAGCTCCGGGACCAGCGTTGAAGATGCCGCCTCTGCGCTGGGCTACCGCAGCGCCAGCGCCTTCACGGCCATGTTCCGGCGCAATCTGGGCAGCAGCCCGCGCGCCTACTTCGGCGAGGAATAATTTAGAAGCGCCGCCTCGCGCTCCAGCAGCGAGGGATGCGAGTAGTAGAAGGCACTGTAGATTGGATGGGGCGTGAGGTTGCTCAGGTTCTTCTCGTTGAGTTTCCGCAGGGCGCCGATGAGCGGCTGGGCTTCAGTCATGGTCCGGGTCGCGAAGGCATCCGCTTCGTACTCGTGACGGCGGGACCACCAGTGGGAGATGGGCGAGAACCAGAAGGTGATGGAACCTGCCAGCAGCCCGAACAGGAGCAGGGCGGGAACGATGCTCCCCGGTACGAAGCCGAAGGCTTGGTAGAACCAGTCCTGGTGAGCCAGGAGCGCGATGAGGTAGAGGCCGATGAAGGAGCTGATCGCGGACACTGCGAGTAGCTGATGGATGTGCTTCTTCTTGAAATGCCCGATTTCATGGGCGAGTACGGACTCCAGTTCGGGTTCTGTCAGTTGCTGGATCAGCGTGTCGAAAAGCACGATCTTCCGGAAGCGCCCGAACCCCGTGAAGAAGGCGTTCGAATGCCGCGAACGCTTGCTGCCGTCCATCACCTGGAGGTTCCGGGCCTGGAATCGCGTGCGCTGGGCGAGGCCCAACAGGCGCTCCCGCAGGCTGCCTTCGGGCAGGGGGGTGAACTTGTTGAACAGAGGCATGATCACCACTGGCGCGAGCACGGCCATGAGGAACTGGAAGGCGAGCAGCGTCGCCCAGGCCCACAGCCACCAGAGATCCCCGGTCCACTGCACGAGCTTCAGGATCAGCACCAGCAGCGGGTATCCGAGCACCACCGCCAGCAGGAATCCTTTGAGGCGGTCCATCCACCACACCTTTTGCGTGGAGGTGTTGAAGCCGAATCTCTCCTCCAGGCGGAACTGCTCGTACCATTCCACGGGCTGGCCGATGAGCGAGAGCGCAAGGCCCGTCGCAAAGAGATAGGCCGCGAGGTTCCACACGGAATCTCCGAACCAGGTGCGGAAGACCTGGAGACCCCACGGCAGGAGTCCGCTGAACAGGAACAGCAGGAGCAGGATCGTGTGGTAGGAATCATCGAACCAGCCGAAGCGGTTGCGGGCCAGGGTGTACTGGATCGATTTCCGGTAGGTGTCCTCGTCGATGGTTTCCCGGAAGGCCTCGGGCACGGCATCCGCGTGGGCGAGGACATGGCGCCGGTTCAATTCGGAGAGCGCGCGCTCCGCTGCCCATCGCAGGAGGATCAGCCCTGCGGACAGCCAGAGTACGATGTTCGTGAAATCCATAGGTGTTCCTTTTTGTTTCCTGCTTGGAATGTCGAGCGGCGGGATTGAGCAGATCGCCCCAGTCCCACACCCTAGGATGACCTCAAGTTCGGACATTCGCATGCATCCGGAATGGTTTGCCGGTTCACCCTTGTTCATCACCAGCCCTTCGAGAAGGCAGATCCGTGATCCGGGCTATTCGTTTGCGGGATCTGTCCCGCGTCCGGTCAGGGCACGATGGCCGCAGCCTCGATCACTACTTCGGGTTCGTCCGGATCATCGGTTTGGAACACGATCTGCCCGGAGAGTGAAGTGGATGGGGTGCGCGCGAGCAATCGCACGACAAGAGTGTGTTGCGGAAGAATCTGATCGGTGAGGCCTTCCACTGCAAAGACCGGGGGCTGGCTGAAGGCGCCCAGGATGCGGAAGGGGCGGTTGTGCGTCTGCTTCAAGGTCAGCATCATCGTTTGCGGAGCGCCAGGTTCGAACACGATTCTGAAAGGCTGCGGGAGAATCGCCCGCCCTTTGGCCCAGAAGAGCGTCAAGCTCAGCAGCGGCATGGCTTCATCATCGGTGCGCAGCTGAACTAACTCCCTTCCCATGTCCGCGTTGGAGGGAAGTTTCGAACCATCGATCGTGAGAATCACCTGCGCATCGTTTCCATCGACGGCCGTCTCCATGGACACGAAGGAGGGAAGCGGGCCCGTGGTACCAAGCAACCGCACCGCCCGCCCCTGGGATGAAGCGCATCGCACGGTCTGCGACCGCCGGTCGCTGGGCAGCAGGTCCGGGAAGAACAGATCATCCTGGCTCAGACTGATAGCCGGAACCACAACGCCTTCGAGGGTGAGATGGATCACCGGGTGCTGCGGATCGTTGGTGATGATCGAGACATCCTTGGTCACGGCTCCCTTCTGTCCCGATGGATCGTAGGTGATGTCGAGGACCATAGATTCCCCCGGCTCCAAGAAAGACTTCCCGGGCAGTGCGGAGGTGCACTCGCAGTAGGTCTCCACGCGGATCAACTGCAGCAGGGTTCCGCCATCGTTGAATACCTGGAAACGCGCGGCCACTTTCCCATTTGGAGAGATCGTTCCGAAGGAATGGCTGAGCCGATCCAGACGGATGACGGGCGTGGCGGATAGCAGGGCCAGGGAGATGAAGAAGGGCAGAAGGAACTTCTTGAGCATTTGAGTCTCAAAAGGCCCGCGGGCCGCGCTGAAGCGGCCCACGGGATCGATGCGCTCAGGTTCAGTGGACGAGGAGGCTGACGTTGTCGAGGACGAAGGAGGTCTTGAGGGAGGCATCCTCCGTTCCCGTGAAGTACACCTGGATGGTCTGCCCCTTGTAGGCGCTGACATCGAAGGTGCGCTTGGTGTAGCCCGCGCCCGCGTTCACGTTGCTGTAGGTGGCGAGGGTCTTGAGGAGCGTTCCGTTCTTCCGGAGCTGCGCATTGAACATGTCGTAGGCCACGTTGCCGGTTTCGGCGGTATCGATGTGCAGATAGAAGCTCAGCGTCGCGGAAGTGATGTTCGCCGGAATGGTCACGGACTGGTAGAGCGAATCCGTGTGGCGCCGCCCGTATCCGCAGAACCAGGCGTCATAGGTGCCTGCGTAGGCAGGTTCGCCGGGGCCATTGACACCGATGACCCCGGAGGTGGCGGACCAGTTCGCGGAGCTGGATTCGAAGCCGCCGTTCTTGATCAGTTCCGAACTGGAGGAAGCCGGGCTCACGGTGACGTTGCGGGAGGCGGAACCCTTGGCGCCTGTGTTGTCCGTGGCCGTGAAGGTGACGGTGTAGGTGACGGGGCTGGTGGTCGTGTTGGTGAAGGCGTGATTGGCGGAGGTCCCCGAGGCGGTGCTGCCATCGCCGAAATTCCAGCCGTAGCTCAAGGTCGCCGTGGAGGAGCTATCCGTGGCCTTGCCCGCGAAGGCCTGGCTGATGCCGGAGCCGAGGGTCACATCGGAGCTTGGCGTGGTGATCGTCGCGGAAACGGTGTTCCCGGAGGTGGGCCAGGTGAAATTGTAGGCATCGAAGTCGAAGGATTCGTACTGGGTGCCCTGGTCCACGAAATAGGTGTTGTAGTTGATGGCTTGCGGAATCCGGAAGAGCCCGTGGGACCTGCCGCTGGTGGTTCCCCAGCTGTTGAGCACGATCCAGGAACGGTCCGTGTCGTCGTAGCCCACGATCAGCACTTCGTGGCCGCCGCCGCCGTTGGCTTCCCAGGTCTGGCCGTTGTACTTGTCGATCTGGTACACATCGGTCTCGGTCTTGTTGCTCCAGTAGGTCTCGAAGTCGTTCCAGTCGGCGTTGGTGGCGAGGTAGAAGCCGAAGAGCACGGGCCTGTTCTGGTTCAGCAGGGTCTTGATGTTGGTGATGGCGGTGGCCTGGTCGATGTTGAGGGTGGTGACCACGGTGTCCGTCACGTTTGTGATTTTGTAGTTTGGATTCGTGGCGATGGACGAGGCCTTCACCGCGGTGGTGTCGGGGCAGCCGGACTTGCTCCCGTCGGCATAGGCGGCGTTGGTGTTGCTCCAGGGCACGAACATCTTCTTGGCGTCGTACCACTGCGCGAAGTCCGCTGCGAAGCCGCCGCAGCCGGCCCAATTGTTTCCCGTGCCGTTGTTGTAGCTGGAATTGAAGTACTGCACCGAGAGCAGGACCTTGGTACCGTGCACGGCCATCTCGATGGAACTCGCCGCAGTGCCCGCCCACACCCAGCAGTCGCCGCACTGCTGCTGATCCCAGGCAGTGGGCGTGTAGGCAAAGTAGGGCAGCAGGTTTACCGAGGAGGTCGCACCGGCCTGCTGGGACCTGCGCAGCATGTAATGCACTGCCGGATCGATGTACGCCGCAGGCAGGTGCTCGCGCAGGAATTTCCGGCGTTCGTGGGCCTGGTGATTGAGGTGCATGATGGGATGCTTGAGCACGGTCGCCGCGGCGAGCGGATTTCCAGCGCCATCCGCATCCTGGCCCAGGAGCAGGGCGCCGGACGCGAGGAGCGCGGCGAGCAAAGGAACGGTAAGGTGGCGCTGTGCCATGGGGAATTCCTCCAGAAGCGGAACCGTACTCAAGCCAGCAAAGCCAGACCCCTGATGCGGTTTCCGAGATTGCTAGAAATGGTGATGAAGTTGAGGGCTTTGCCCGATGCTATCAAAAATAGTGGAGTAGGTAAATACATAGATGAAGACCGAGTCATGATCATAATTCTGCTGGTCACACCAATTATGATTGGCTTTCGGACGAAATCAGAAACGACCATCTTTGCCTGGGACCGAATGGCTGATTTTGTTCCCAGCGAGCCATTCGTCCCGCCCGTGGACCGGCTCAGTGAGGGTAAAGTAGGACAAGGTATTTATTGTTCGCACTCCTTGGACGAACCCCGTGACCATTGCAATTCCCTTCTTCGCAAAACTGGAACCCAGGCTCGACTTCATGCATCCACTGGCTGACGCTGGAGTCGATTCATGAAGGTTCGCGGACTTGTTTTCCTCCCCGCCCTCCTCGCCGTGACTTCCGTTTCCGCGCAGGACACCAAGGCCACTCCCGACGATGCGCGCAGGACCTTCCAGCAGGTTCTGGACGCTGCGGACAAGGCCTGGTTCGGCGAGGCATACAAGGACATCAATGCGGTGGATCTGCAGGGTGCCATGAGCGTCACGGTCACGCCCCAGGCCCTGAACGCCAAGGTGAACCAGTACACCCAGGGGCAGGTCAAAAACGCCACGAACAAGCCCTCGATCGTCAATCTCCGTCTCAAGGGAACCTACTTCGCGAACAGCGACTTCCGCACGGAACTCTCGGGCGATTTCGGCAACCTGGTCTACACCCGGGTGGGAAATCGCGGATTCATCTACAGCGTCGAGCAGAACGCCTATACCACCAAGGTCGATCTGCCTCCGGTCAATGTGCCCCTTTCCTTCATGGGCTGGTTCCGGGAAGTCATCGCCGAGATCAAGCATGTCTACGTGGATGGCCGCACCTTCAACGCCAGCCTGGGAAAGGTAGAGACGGTGGGAAACCGCAGTTATCAGACCGTGATTTTCTCCGCGCCCACCAACGCGTACGATCCCAAGAAACGGGAACAAAGCCTGGCCGAGAGCCTTGGGTTCTGGAAACGCGGCAGGCTCCAGATCCGGTTCGACCGGTCCACGAAACTGCCCCATCGCATGTCCTTCTTCAACGAAGCCCAGGGCATGAGCACGGGATTGGAATTCAGCTACGACGGTGATGGGCGGCTGGTCTCCGTGCAGGGAGACAACCAGAGCAAGGGCGCCCAGGAACCTGCCTCCCTGACCCTCGGATACGGCGGCGACGGCCTCATCAATCACATCGCCGGAGACTTGAAGGGCGCGCGCCAGGACGTCACCTTCGATCTGAACCTGCAATGGGCCAAGGGGAAGAAGGCATCCTCCATCGTCAGCGTGCCCCCGCCCGGAGCCACGAAGAAGGGCGGTGACGAACTGAGAGCGTACCTGGCCGTGAACCTCGCCGGAAAGATCCTCGAACTGCAGCGCAAAGGTCTCAACCTGCGCAGCGTGACCCTTGCCACTCCTTGAGCCTTGCGGCGGCTGTTCGACCGTTATGAAAAACCGAGACCTGTTCTTCGAATCCGTGAAAGACTTGGAAGGGCCTGGTTTTTCAGGTCGCCGCTTCCAACACTTCCACGGTGTTTCCGGTATGTGCCATCGCGTTCGACAGCGTGGCTTCACTCTCCTGGAGCTGCTCACGGTCATGACCATCCTGGCCCTGCTGGCCACGGTGGGTCTCGTGGGCTACCGGCATCACACGCGCGCGGCCCGGGAGGCGGTGCTCAAGGAGGATCTCTTCCAGCTCAATCACGCGCTGGAGCAGTACATGGCGGACAAGGGGAAATATCCCAGCGACATCGCGACGCTTCGGGAGGTGGGCTACCTGCGCGAAATCCCGGTGGACCCCATGACCGATTCCAAGGACACCTGGGTCACCGAACTGGAACCCCCCGATCCCGACAACCCGGAATCCGAGCGGGGCATCTTCCGCATCCGCAGCGGCTCCGAAGAGAAGGACGACAACGGCGTGCCCTACAAGGACTGGTCCTACTGACGGCTCGAACGTTCGAAGATCCTCACCAATCCTGGTAAGGAACACCGTTCATGCCCACGCCCGGGGCCTTGCTGTAGACATCAAACACGCTGCCTTCGCCCCAACTCGTGCTGTTGGGTTCATCGGTGATGGATCGCATGCCCCACTCGGGCTTGCCCAAGAAAGGATCCACGGGGATTCGCCGCAGGAAGCGCATCTTGGTGGTCTTGCCCACGAGCGGCGCACCCTCCACCAGGATATCGAGGCTCTCCGGATAGCCATTGTTCTCCACGGGAGGAGCCTTGATCTTCTGCTGATCCGCCATGGTCTTGTAGGTATCGATGGCGGAACGGAGTTCCCGAAGATCCCGGCGCAGCTCCAGCTCCTTCTGGCGCCGGATACCGTTCTTGGCCATGGGCACCACCGCGCTGGCGAGGATCAGCAGCACCGTTACGGTGACGATCATCTCCATGAGGGTGAATCCCCGGGATCTCCAGCGCATGTTACTCCACGGTCACCAGGGCATTCACGACCCGCGCCGGGACGGGCGTATTGCCGGAAAGGTAGCGCCCGCTCTGGACGAGCACGGGCGCATTGCCGGTGTTGAGGGCCTGCAGGTCCAGCACGACGAGGGCCCCGCTATCGGAAGCGGTAGTGGGCCGGTTGAAGGTGATCTTCACGGATCCATCCGCGTTCACGGTCTGATTCACGGATCCGTTCTCGTTGGTGAGGAAATCACCAGGTTCTGCGTTCACCAGCTTCAGTTTCGGATCGATGCGCAGATCGAAGGAGCCGGAGGTGAGCCCCTTGCCACCGCTGACATTGAGGATCAGCTGGACTTCGTCACCCGTCGAAATGGTGGTAGCCAGCGGCGTCATGAACAGCACCAGATCCTGTTTGTCCGGCTCGGGAGCAGGTGGTGGAGGGGGCGGGTTGACGTTCGCGGGTTGCACTGGGGGCTG
>DCFP01000135.1:19371-24760 GCA_002319925.1 Holophagaceae bacterium UBA1801
GGGGGGCTGGGGGGTTGGTGGTTCAGGAACCGGGGGCTGGGTCGCGGGGGGCTGAGTCGCGGCAGGTTGAGGCACAGTGGGTTGCGGCTGGACCGGTTGCGGCTTTGCTTCAGGAGCGGCCGGTGCCGGTGCGGGCTTCGCCCCGGGCTTGGCGGCGGGACCCTTGGGAACGAAGGGACCGGACTGGGATGCCGCCAGATCAGGATCGAAGGCCTCGAAGTCTTCTTCGCCCAGATCGGGACGGCGGACCAGCACGGCGCGGATGGTGAGGAGTACATCGGTCTTGGTCTTGTTGCTGTAATTGTTTCCGAGGAGGTTCTTGAGAATGGGAATGTGGGTGATCCCCCAGACTCCCTGCAGGCTCTTCTGTTCCTCGTCCTTCAGGAGGCCGCCGAACACCGCCGTCTCGCCATCTTTGAGCCGGGCGAAGGTCTTGATCTCGCGCCTGCCCAGATCAGGCCGGCCAGGCGTGGAACCCGCGATGAGCGTGGTCACGGAAGACTCGATCTTGAGCGAGATATCGTCGTTGAAGTGGACCCGGGGTTCCACCTTCACCTTCACGCCCACATCCTCGTAGCTGTAGGTGGTCTGCTGAATATCCGAACCGGTCGAGCTGGTGGTGGTGGAGCTGGTGCCAGAGGTGCTGAAGGGAGCGATGGAGGACTGGGTCGTGGAGACCTTCTGGCCGATGTTGACCTCGGCCGTTTCTCCCGAGATCACGCGCACGTTGGGACTGGCCACCAGCTTGGCGTCTCCGCTGCTCTTGAGAGCATCCAGGGCGAGGTTCGGGAAGAGGAAGGTGATATCCGATTTATGGATATTGATACCTCCCTTTTGCTGGTTTCCCGTGTCCTTCTGATCGACGGTGCCGCCGAGCCGGAAGAAACCCTGGCCGCCGCCTATGCCCTGGGTCGCGCTTAGGACAGGCAACAACCCCACCTGCTCCAGGCTGCTCTCGGTGACTTCCAGGAGTTCGATGTAGACCATCACCTCGGCTTTCGCCTTGTCGAGCTGACTGACGATCCGCTTGGCGATGGCCAGGTCCGTGGTCTTGGCCTTGATGGTCACGGCGTTGAGTCGCTTGTCCACGAAGACCTTCAACTGTGGCATGAGGGTCTGGAAGATGGACCGCACATCATCCACGTTCGCATTGGAGAGATAGAAGGTCTTGATGAA
The DNA here is from genome assembly GCA_002319925.1 of Holophagaceae bacterium UBA1801. Lineage (GTDB taxonomy): Bacteria > Acidobacteriota > Holophagae > Holophagales > Holophagaceae > UBA1801. The sequence continues at coordinate 20,548 of DCFP01000135.1, forward strand.
CTGATTCTCGAACTGCTCGCGGTTCTGGGGCGAACTCTTGAACACCATGATGGTGTTGGTGTCCACCACCTTGTAGAAGAGGTCGCTCTGGAGCATCAGGGTGTCCAGGATCCGCTGAAAGCTTAGGCCACGCAGGTCCGCGGAAACGGCCGTGTCCTGGTACGAGGAGTGGAACAGGATGCTGATGCCGGAGTTCTTGCTCAGGGCGTTCAGGATGTCCTTCAGGCTCGTCTTGCGGGTGAAGTTCAGATCGATGCCTTCCAGGGAGCGCGGATTGAGGATGGCGGCCGGTTTGGCTTCCCCCATGCTGCGCTTGTCTTCGATGTTGTCTGCCGCTTCGGCTTCCTGCTGTTGTTTCAATCGCTTCAACTCCAGCCGGGTGATCCAATCCTGGGCCAGGGCGTTGGTGGGATCCAGCCGGAAGGCGGCCCGCACTTCCTGTTCCACGACCTCGGGCTGGCCATTTCGTTCGGCTTCACGAGCCTTGGCCAGATGATTTTCCGAGGCACGCGAGGCAGAGCGGCGATAGCCGATCCGGGCCGCGACATTATTGGGATCCCTGGCGAGGATCTCCTTGTAGGCTTGCGCTGCTTCCTCGAAGTTGCCTGAGTCGAATGTGCTCTTGGCCTGCTGGAGGCTGCACCCCAGGGTCATCACCAGGAGAGCGGCAGCCAAGGTGGCCAACTGGCCGGAACGGGAAATACGCATCCTGAACATCCTAAACATCATGGGCATCCTGGGTCAGAAATCATTTGTCGGGCTGGCGGGGGAAGTTCCCTGGCGATCCAGCGTTTCAGCCCGGTAGCGGATATCCGGGAACTTGATGTTTTGGAATTCCGCATAGGTATCCATCAGTGTGATCAGTTTCCAGTTGGGTGCGGCAGTATCCCCGATCCGGAGGGAAAGGATCTCCTCGCCCCGGGCGAAGGAGCCGATGCGCCCCGTGGAGGACCGGCCCATGTAGCCCAAGTATCGCAGCGACTGGGGACGGCTGTTGGTGGCTTCCTGGCGCTCCTGGGCCAGTTTCATCGCCGCGAGCTGTTCCGGCGTAGGAGGCGGTGGCGGCGGCGGGGGAGGCACGGGCTTGGGCGGCGGCGGTGGAGGTGGTGGCGGCATATCGAAAAGGAAGAGGTCCCGGTACATCCGTCCTTCCGTGGGCAATTCCCCCGCCCGCTCGAGCTTGGTGAGATCGCCCAGTTTCCGGAGGGGTTCGAGGGCCTTGTCGTCCTGCGCCGAGGACACAGCAGCAATGGCTGAAGTATTGCGCGCCGCGCGTTTCGGAGCCTCGGGCCAGAGCAGGTAGACCAGCGCCAGCAGCAGAACCGCCAGCGCGACCTGGGTCTTGCGGTTCGACTTGAGTTCCTGGAGCCAAGCCTTGGTGTCGACCTTTCCATTCAAGGGACCGTTCATGATCCCTCCTTCTTGTCGTCGGCGAGGGCCCCTTCGGTGCGCCGGAAGGCGCGCAGGGTCACGCTCAGGCGCGCCCCGTCGGAACTCTCTTCGAGCTTGGCGTTCACGACGGCGAAGGGCAGTTTGCTTTCGCGGGTGTCCTCGAGGCCCAGCATGAAGGGCTTGAGGCCTTGGTAGACTCCGGTCGCCGTGAACTCGACGTCGAGGACTTCCAGATCCGTTCCCTTGGAGCCTTCCCGCGTGGGAACGCCGTATTTCATGGCCTGGAGCCGGACATTGTTCTTCTGGGCCAGCTCGTACAACTTGCGGCTCAGTTCCCACTGGAGCACGCCCGCGTTCTGGTTGGGCATGTTCCCCAGCAGTTCTTCCTTGCGTTTGTTGCTCTCGGTGTAGGTCTTCTCCCGCGCCTTCAGATCCAGCAGGGCCGTGTCCTGGTCCTCCAGATACTTCTTCGCCTTGGCTGAAGCATTCACCTGCTGGCGCTTCTGCTGGGCCGCGTTGGGCAGCACGAAGAGCATGACGCCCACAGACAAGGCCAAGAGCGCGCACCCGGCCGCCAGGCGGATCGTGCTGTTCCGCAGGGAGCTGCTCATGGCCGGCCTCCCTTGTCGGAATCGTTGGGCGGCTGTGGATAGCCAGGGGAGCCAGGACGGACGCCGAGGGGCGGGCGATGGATGGGAGGGGCTATGGGCGGCAGGGGCTTGGGTTGAACAGGGGAGCTGGGCGCGCTGGGTGGGATGATCATGGGCTTGGCGGTGACGGGCACGGGTGGCACGGGCTTGGCCGCCGGGGCGGGCACGGCAGCCTGGGGACTGCGGACAGGCCCGTATTCGGGCAAGGGTTCATAAGCCGGTGGGGTCGGGGAAATGGTCAGGGTGTATTCGAAGTTGATCCCGCCCCCTTGCCGTTCGGATTCGCGCTCAAGGATCACCTGGTTGAAGAAGGGATTGCCGCGGAGGGAATCAACGAAACTCTCTTCGGAAGTCCGGGCCTTGGCCTCGCCAGCGATCTTCAGCTCCACGGCCTGGGCGCTGCTGCGGGTGCGCTGGATACTGGTGAGGCGCACATCCTGCACGAGGCTGCGTTCCAGTTCGGCGGTCAAGCGCGACCACGGCAGGCTTCGCTCCGTGAGGATCCGTTCCGCCAGCTTCCACTTGGGCAGCTCCTTTTCGACATCCACCTTCTTCAAGCCATCCTCGATGACCTGCTGCTGGTGGATGACATCCCGGGCTTCGCTGGTCTTGAGCACTGCATCCCGGCCCGCGAGGTTGGCATCGCGGTAGGCCAGGATGGAAACGGAAAGCGAGGCGGCGAGGGCCAAGGCGCCCAGGGCCAAGGCCGCCCAGCCGATCATGCCGTGATGCTGGCGCCACAGGGTTGGCGGTGAGGTGAGGTTCAGCTCCAGGACCGGAATGGCCATGCTACATCGCCTCCTGGAGAGGCACTTCGTAGGGCAGCCGGTGGACGGTGAAGGCTCCCTCGGGCCAATCCCCGGCGCCCCAGACCAGCAGTTCGCGGGGAGAGCGGTTCTCCCGCTGCAGGTAGGCCGCGGTGGGATAGACCCGGTCCTCCATCCAGGCTTCCGGCGTCAAAGGTTCGTTCCATTGCCTCAGGAGGGTCAGGGTCCGGCCCCAGGCGGCCAGGGTGCCTGTGAAACGGCCATCCTTCGTGGGACTGAGCGAAAGGAGCATCCCCGGCACGGTGCGGGTGGGTGCGATCCGGTTGTAGATCCAGAGCCATCGGGGGATCAGGGCGTGGATGGGGCGCTTCAAGTGAAGGGCCAACTGGAGCCAGGATTCGCGCAGGGCTTCGGGGATCCCCACCAGGAGCCAGGAGCCTTCCTCCACTTCCAGGGCCTTCACGGACTGGGGTTCCTCGAGACCCAGGTGCTGAACGTAGCGCCATTGCAGAAAACTTTCCCGGGCCTCGGTTCCGGAGGGCAGCTCCACAAAATCCTTAAGCAGCAGGGTCGGCGTGCAGAGATCGTCCACGATCCACTTCGTGGGACTCTGGGGCAGGCTGGCAAGGGCCTGGGCCAGCTGGTCCTCGTTCGGGAAGGCATCGGTTGGCCGGTACTGGCCTCCGGCATGAACCCCCTGGGACTCCAGCCAGACGACAGTTCCCGATTTTCTCCAGCGGCTACCACCGGACATCCGTGCCTCCAGTGATAAGCATGCCATCCCGGACGCCGGATTGCTCCCCGAACCATGGATTATCCATTTCCCGGCCCATCTGCCTGATCGAGATGCCCACCGTCAATTTCCTTCCCGGAAGGTCACCTTGTTAATCTCTGCCAGGGTGGTGAGGCCCAGCCGCACCTTTTCGATGGCGCTCTTCCGGAGGCTCTGCATGCCGTGGCGGTGGGCCGCGGCTTTGATCTCGCTGATGGAGGCCCGCTTGGTGATGAGTTCCCGCAGCTCGTCGTTCATGGCCATGAATTCCACGATGGCCTGGCGGCCCCGGAAGCCCGTGCCGCTGCAATCCACGCAGCCCACCTTGTCGTACAAGGTCGCCGCGGCGGCCCAGGAGGGATCCAATCCGTTGTCCTGGAGTTCCTGGGCGGTGGGCGCTGCGACGGGCCGCTTGCACTTGGGGCACAGGGTGCGCACCAGGCGCTGGGCCAGGATGCAGTTGAGGGCGGAGACGAAGTTGTAGACCTCCACGCCCATGTGCTGAAAACGGTAGATCACGTCCAGGGTGTTGTTGGCGTGCACCGTCGTGAACACGAGATGGCCCGTGAGGGCCGACTGGACGGCGATCTGGGCGGTCTCGGCATCCCGGATCTCGCCCACCAGGATCTTGT
>DCFP01000135.1:25018-25220 GCA_002319925.1 Holophagaceae bacterium UBA1801
CGCCCACCAGGATCTTGTCCGGGTCGTGGCGCAGAATGGAGCGCAGGCCCACGGCGAAGGTCAGGCCTTTCTTCTCGTTCACGGGAATCTGCGTGACGCCCTCGAGCTGGTACTCCACCGGGTCTTCGATGGTGATGAACTTGTCCTCGGGGCTCTTGATCTCGCTGAGCACCGCGTAGAGGGTCGTGGTCTTGCCGCTGCC
>DCFP01000135.1:25486-37049 GCA_002319925.1 Holophagaceae bacterium UBA1801
CGCTGCCCGTGGGGCCCGTCACCAGGAACATGCCGTAGGGCTCGCGCGCGAAGCGCCGGACTCTGATCAGCTCGCTCTTCGTGAAGCCCAGGATGTCCAAGGTCAACGTCCGGAATTCCTCGCTGAGGTTCTCCTTGTCCAGGATTCGGATGACAGCGTCCTCGCCGTGGATGGTGGGCATGATGGAAACGCGGAAGTCGATGACCCGATCCCGGACCTTCAGCTTGAAGCGGCCGTCCTGGGGCTTGCGCTTCTCGGCGATATCCAGCTCGGACATGACCTTGATGCGGCTGATGATGGGGCTGGCGAAGCGCTTGTCGATGGGTTCCGCCGCCGGGTAGAGGCTGCCATCGATGCGGTACTTGATCTGGAAGCCCGTACCCAGGGTCTCCAGGTGGATATCGGACACGCGGCGCTGCAGGGCGTTGAATATGGTGGTGTCCACGAGCCGGATGATCGGGGCCTCGTCCTTGTCCGTGAGGCGCTCCAGGTCCAGGACGTCCTCATCTACATCTTCTTCGTGGAGCACCTGCACCTTCAGGGCTTCCCCCGCCTCGTTCAGGACCTTCTGCCCGCTTTCGGACTTCTTCAGCACATCCTGGATCTGGACGGCCGGCGCTCCCGCGAATCGCAGCGGCCGCTTGAGCTGGGCCCTCAGCAGGTCCTGGGTCACCACGTCCAGGGGATCCGCCATGGCCAGCCAGAGCACGCCGTCCCGCTCGTGCACGGGCACGAAGCGGTGCTTGAGCATCAGGTCCAGGGAGATCGCCTGGAACAGGGCGAAGTCCACGGGCTCCTTGACGAGGTCCAGGGTGGGATAGATGGAAGGAAGGGCGTAGTCCGTCTTGGTGAGTTCGCTGGGATCCAGGGCCTTGGTGAGGTCCGAGGGATTCGGATTCTTGGCGGACGGGGACGCTGGAGGAATGGGCATAGTCCAATCTTAGTGCCGTGTTCAGAGGATGGGAATGAAGGCAGAGCGATTCATTCAAAGCGGATCCTACGTTCCTCACGGGTGCGCTACCCTGATGAATGAAAGGGTGTCCCATGATTCCTCCGCGGTGGAGACGGTTCTGGCAGAGGGGTTTCCTCCTCGCCGAGCTGCTGGCCGCGATCACGGTGATGGGCATCCTCCTCACGGTGGCCATGCCCTCCGTCATCACCGAGCGTCAGCGGGATGACGAGCAGGAGCTGATCTTCCGGGGCGAGGCCATCAAGACCGCCATCCGCCGCTACAAGGCCATGACGGGGGCTTATCCCTCGAACCTCGAGGACATGATGAAGGTGCGGCCTCGGATCCTGCGCAAGGTCTACAAGGATCCCATGACGCTGGACGGGGCCTGGGACCTCATCACCGCCGTGCAGCCCGGCGCCAGCGGCAATACGGCGGGACTGCCCATCGTGGGCGTGAAGAGCCGCAGCCCGAAGGACAGCTTCAAGGTCTATCAGGGGAAGACGCTGTATTCCGAATGGATCTTTTCTGCCTCGGATGACCTGCTGGCCCTGACGCCCAAGCCGAATCCCGGGCCCTGAGAGGGTTGAGCCCTCTGGGAGCGGGCTTCCGGGAGGGTGCTGGACCCGGGTATGCTCGCTGAAGGATTCACTCATGCGATTCACCGTGAAGTACACCACCCGGAACGGCGAAGTCCTCCTGAAGGACTACGAGGGCTCTTCCGTGGAGGACGTGTCGAACCAGGTGCTCATGGAGGGCGGCTATCCCCTCGAGGTGAAGGCCATCTCCCGGGCCTTCCACCGGTCCCGCCCCATCAAGGCAGATTCCCTGATCATCTTCAACCAGGAGCTGCTGGCCCTGCTCAAGGCGGGCATCCCCTTGCTGCAGACTTTGGAACTGTTGGTGGGCCACGGCAAGGACGCGCTGCTGAGGCGCTCCCTGGAGAACGTGGTGGAGCGTGTGAAGGAGGGCCTTTCCTTTTCCGAAGCCCTGGAAGAGGCGGGGACCTTCCCGGCCGTGTACCGCGCCAACGTCGTGGCGGGCGAGCGTAGCGGCACACTGCCCGAGGTCGTCGGCCGCTGGCTGGCCTTCCAGAACTTCGCCCAGAAGAGCCGTCGGCGAATCCTTGAAGCCCTCATCTACCCGATGTTCCTGGTGGTCGTGCTGGTGATCGCGCTCGTCGTCATCTTCAACGTCGTGCTGCCACGGTTCGCGGAGATCTACTCGGGCGGCGGTTTCGAGATGCCCCAGGCCACCCGCATCCTCCTCGCTTTTGGCTCCTTCATGCGGGACACCATCTGGATCCAGGCGGGGCTCTTCGCGGTCCTGCTGGGTGTCGGCCGATGGATGTTTACCACCGAGGCCGGGAGGCGGGTCATCGAACGAATCATCCTGTTTCTCCCCCGGGCGGGCACGCTGTACCGGATGTACCACTCTTCCGTATTCACTCGGACCCTCAGTGTGCTGCTGGCGGGTGGCATGCCTGTCCTGCAGGCCCTGGAGGTGATCCAGCGCACCACCCCCTCCGAGCGCATGAAGCTGCGCCTGGTCCGGGTCGCGGAAATGGTGCGTGCCGGTTCCTCCCTGCATCTGGCCCTGGAGCAATCCAAGATGCTGGATCCCTTGGCCGTGGAGATGACGCGGGTGGGCGAGCAGAGCTCCGCGCTCCCGGACATGCTGAACCACGTGGCGGACTTCTTCGATCAGGAAGTGGAGAAGGCCACCACCGCCATCACAACCCTGATCGGACCGGCGCTGATTCTCTTCATGGGTGTCCTGGTGCTGGGACTGCTTCTGGCCGTGTACGTGCCGCTATTTAACGCCGGAAGCACCGTGCGGTGAAGCCTCGACCGCGGGCGTGCCGCGCGCGGGTGGTATGATGACGCGGATGTGTCTTTCCTGAGAAATGAGATCCCTGCCATGAGCTCTGCTACTAAAGAAAAAGGCTTTTCGCTGCTCGAACTGCTGATCGCCATGATGATCATCGCGGTGATCGCGACCCTGGGCGTGAAGCAGTACGGCAAGTACTCCGCCAAGGCCCGCCACCTGAAGGCCGCGGACAATCTCAAGCTCGTGAGCGAAGGGCTCGACCAGTACTACCTCAAGCATGGCCGCTATCCGGATTTCGGGAGCTTCGAGGCCATGATCGAACCCAAGTCGCCCCTGGTGACGGAAAACCTCATCGCGCCCAACATGCCCCCGAAGGATCCCTGGGATCAGTTCTATCAAGGCAAGTCCGACAAGGGCACCTACGAGCTGAAGTGCGACGGCGATCCCACCAACCCGGACGACCTTGGCCCCATCACGCGGGAACCGGGGAAGATCACCGGCACGAATTGAACGGCCGTCCCTCTTGGAACGAATCGAAGGCATTCGATCTGTGAGCTAGATTTTCACAGGTGCTTCGAAGATAGGTATGGTATTTTCGGTGCAAGCATCGAAGGTATACCAAGCGGCAGAGGGTGTTTCAGGTCGGAGGATCCGTGATCGGGTGCAGTCAGGCGTTTCTGGCTCTGGATCACCTGATCCGGAAGATGGCCGCCTGCGATGCGCCCGTGCTCATCGAGGGGGAGACGGGCACCGGCAAGGAACTGGCGGCGCGGAGCATCCACTACCAGGGTCTGCGCAAGGACATGTCCTTTATTCCAGTCAACTGCGGCGCCATCCCTGACACGCTGGTGGAAAGCGAACTCTTCGGCCATCGCAAGGGCGCCTTCACGGATGCCCGGGAAGACCAGCTCGGGCTGGTGGCTCATGCGGATGGGGGAACGCTCTTCCTGGACGAGGTGGAGGCGCTTTCGCTCAAAGGACAGGTTGTTCTGCTGCGCTTTCTCCAGGACCAGCACTACCGCCCTCTGGGAGCGAAGACCCTGCGTTCCGCCGATGTCCGCATCATCGCCGCCAGCAACGCGCGCTTGATGGAGCTGGCCCAGGCTGGTCAGTTCCGCATGGATCTCCTGTTTCGCTTGCGGATTCTCTGCCTGGAGATGCCGCCGCTGCGAGAACGCAGGGATGACATCCCGCTCCTGGCCCAGCACTTCATCGACATCGCCTGCACGCGCTTCAAGCAGCGCCGGAAGACCATCCATCCGGACTCCTTCGCGTGGATGCTGAAATACCCCTGGCCAGGCAATGTGCGGGAATTGGAGAACACCATCTGCAGTGCTGTGCTGCTCTCCGAGGGAACGGAGCTCCGCTTGGAACCTCCTCGAACCCTCGAGGATTCACTGCCACCACAGACGGATTCCGACAGTCCGGCAGATGGACCGCACTTCCATCGTGCAAAGCTCGAAGCCATCCGCGACTTCGAAGCCGGCTATCTGCGGGACCTCATGCGGAAGGCCAAGGGGAACGTCTCCCTGGCCGCCCACCTCGCGGGCAAGGAGCGGCGCGCCATGGGCAGGCTCCTCAAGAAACACGGCATCGACAAGGACGACTTCAAGCTGGAGGAAGTGGGTTCCTGAGCGCAGGGTGGGTCGTCGCTGACCCAGTGTGTGAAGCCCTTGGAAACGCTGCGTTGGAGCCGAGTCGGATTGACGCGGCTGGGTCGGGATGAACCCACCCGAAACGCTGGTGGCCCGGATCGAGCCGCTTGCTGCAAGGATTTGCTGAGATCCGGGGGCAGGCATGGAGATTGCTCTCGGGGTTCAGGTTTGGTCTCCAATCCAGTCGCAGTCGGTCAATAGATTCCCTTGCGGGCATCGCCATGGACACTAGGCCCAGCGCTGGGTGATTCCCGCCGCTAGGCCCGCGGTGGAGCTCTGCACAGAAACCGGGCCCATGGCCCATTCACGAGGAGATGTGCATGGTCAAAAACGAAGAAGAGAAGGGACGCAAGAAGACGATCACCATCAGCGTGACCTTCCTGGAGGATCCCAATCAGAAGAAACCCCCGGATGCCCGGGTCTACCTCTTCGATAGCGCGGGCCGTCTGCTGGATTCCAAGCCCGTGGGCAAGGAATCCTTGAGCTTCCAGGTGGCCAGCGATCAGAACTACCGTTTCACCCTAGGCCCCGATCTCCTGGAGAGGGCGAGGTACAAGGATCTCGCATCGGCCCTGGCAAAGGCGAAGGCCATCAGCCAGGACTATCTGGCTGTCATCGGCAGGGACAAACTGTCCTTTCATGTGCTGCCGGCCATCTACGGCTGCTGGTACCAGGTCTGCATCTTCGTCCACGGCAGCGTGCGTAAGCGGCTGAACCCCGGTGGCGATCCACCGCAGTACTCGCCCATCTGCACGGGCACCGTGCAGATCTTCCAGGTGGATCTGGGCTGCACCTTGGACAACATGGCTTCCTTCACGGCGGGCCCCTTCCTCAGCAATCTGATTTCCAAGTTGAAGGGCCTCGAATTCACGCCCATTCCCATCCCGCACATCGACCCGGGAGATCCGGGGCCATTGCGGCGCCGGGCCGAGGCGATGACCAAGCGCCAGGTGCGGAGCACAGAACGCGCGAAGGTCACTGACGTCTCCGCGCGCCTGGATGTGGCCGCGGCCTCCACCGCCTCGGGGAACCTGAAGGGCGCGGCGACCATCGAGGAAGCCATCGCGACGCTGTCTGTGCTCGATCTGGAGGCCGCGAAGAAATATATCATCGCCTCCAAGGTGATCCTCTGGCCCTTCCTGTGCCTGCTGATTCCGGACGAAGCCTTCTGCTGGCAGGAGCTGGGCGAGACGCTCATCCAGTCCGACGGCACCTTCTCGGCGGAAGTGTGTTTCTGGTGCCCCGACGATTTCCCCGATCTCTACTTCGAAGTGATTCAGACCATCGATGGCGTGGACCGGGAGATCTCCGATCCGCAGATCGCCTGCAGCACGTACTACAACTACAACGGGTCCAGATCCGTGGACATCGTGGTGGACGATCCCAACGCCATCGCCTGCCTGCCCACGCCCAATCCTGGCCCCAGCTATCTCTACGTGTGGCCCACGGCCATCGGCAACATCGATCTCCGTGACATCGACGGCCTCGAGACGCCTGGATTTGGCACCGGCCTGCTGCCCGGATCCACAGGTCCCAGGCCCTGGGGCGGAACGCTGTGCCTGCAGATGCAATTCCATCCCGATCTGCAGGCCCACAACATCCGCTACTACCGCTGGTCCTACAAGTTCTCGGACGAAGCCGAATTCACTCAAGTCCACGGCACCGTGACCCACCGCTGGAAGCACGTCACCTTCATTCCGCCTTCCACCATCGATATCAACCTGGTGCCCGTCACCTTCGGCCCCTTGCCCGCGACGGCCACCATCGCAGGTACCACCAATCTCTTCGGCGTGCCGGACGCGAGCCTGCCCTGGGTGGACATCGTCGATCCCTACGATCGCCCCTTCGCCTATTTCGATAGCACCGAGGGCATCGTGCCCCGAAAGAGCGGGCGCTGCCGGCTCAAGCTGGAGATGTTCGATGGCAACGGCAATCACGTGGCCTGCGACAACCACAGCGGCGGTCCCACGTTCAAGTATCTCCTGCCCAAACTGGGCGGCGCCCTCGATGAATACACCAACGCACCCGACGCCAACATCACGGCGGAAGGGGATTTGATCTTCGATATCCGCGTGGACAACTATTCCACGGATGCGGAACTGACGGGCGTCACCACGCCGGTAGGCGCGGCAGATCTCTGCGGCTTCCTGCAGTACGGCGCCCTCGACAACAACGTGGCCATCAAGTACGTCGCCTATCACCCCAGCAACTTCCTGGACTGGAAACTCTGGGTCTCCCGCGGGTTATCCGGCGTGGTCGTGCAGGATCCGCCACCACCACCTCCGCTGCCCGTGCCGCCAGGATACGCACCCACCAACACGAGTGCCGGGAGTCCGGGCTCGCCCGTGAACTTCAATAACACGGCGGGCACACTGCTTGGCACATGCCCACGCGCGGCTTTCGCGGTGAATCTCTACATCTGGGCCAGGGCCACCGATGGCTACGAGCGACTCCAGAACTACGACGCCTCGGCCACCATCGCCTTCGCGCTGACCCACTCCTAGAACCTTTGAACGCGGGCCGCCCAGCCGGCGGCCCGCTGAAGGGCCGTCCATGAAGTTCTATGTCTTCCTCCTCGGCACCCTTGGTGTCTGGCGCGTCACCCACCTGCTATACGGTGAGGATGGTCCCTGGAACATCCTCCTGAAGGTGCGGAAATTCGTGGGCGACGGATTCTGGGGAAGCCTCATGGACTGCTTCTACTGCCTCAGTGTCTGGATCTCAGCGCCCTTCGCCTATGGCCTGGGAGAAGGCTGGAAGGAGCGGCTGCTGCTATGGCCCGCCTTCTCCGCGGCCGCCATCCTGCTGGAACGCTGGAGCGCCGAACGTCCTTAAGAAAGGGAGGGTTTTCATGTCCTGTTGCGGCAATGGCCGGGCCCAGTTAAGAGCTTCGGCGGCATCACACCCTGGTTCAAAGACAGAAGCCCGGCCCATGACCATCACGCATCGCGAGCGCCAGGGTTACACCTACTTCCAGTATCAGGGCGGCGCGGAGATGACCGTCATGGGTCCCCTCACGGGCAAGGCTTACTACTTCGACCACCCTGGCGCGACACTGGCCGTGGATATCCGGGACAAGGGATCCCTGATGGCCTTGCCCCAGCTGAAGCGCATGGAGTAGCACGGGATTGACGATCATTCCCGCCGCATGTGAGTATCCTGGACACGACGCGATCTCAATCCGTGACCGATTTCTCTCTTTGGGCTCCCATGTCTACGTCCGGAGAACCTGCTCAAGATGTCCTGCTCCAGGACATCCTCCAATATCTGAAGTCGCACCCCCAGGCCAAGGACAGCCTGGAAGGGATCGCGGAATGGTGGCTTTCTCCGCCGCTACGGCACGGAGATCACGAGGAGATCCGGAAGGCTCTGGATCTCCTCATGGCCCGCGGCGAGGTGATCCGAGTGAACCTGGGCAACGGGCAGATCGTGTACCACGGCCTGGAACACGCCTCAGGCAAGCACCGAACGATCAAGCCCTGACTAATTCCATCTAGCGTTTGAAAACTTCAATTTAAAGGAGGAACCGCGAACTGCTCGAAAGATCGCGAATGAAAAAACGGAAAGAATGGCACTGTGCAAGCTTTTTGTTCGCGTAAGCGCTGAGCGCTTTTCGCGTCTTTCGCGGTCTTACATGCAGGATGCGGGTTCAATCCACCTCATCCAGGCGCCAGGAATCGTCTTCCTGCACGAAGACGGCCTTCTCCCGGCCACCATCGGGGTACTTGACCTGGAGGATCCGCTTTCCGTTCTGAATGATCTGGCGGACCAGGACGGCATGCCGCATGGAAGTCACGATGCGTTTCTTGTCCTTGGCCGTTCGTGTCGTGGGTACCAGTTTGTCGATGACCACGATCGCGAGCTCGTGGTCGGGCAGGGCGATGAGATCCTTGAATGCCACACCCGTGAGATCCTCGAACCGCTTCTGTACGGCCGGTTTGTCCTGGTACTTGTTCAGGTCCTCGCGGTTCTGGTCAGCGATGCCCTTCAGATAGTGGGCCGACGCGAACTTCACCACCGTTTTCGAATCCCCCATCACGATCCCGATGATGGACTCCTGGAAAACCTTGAACAGCGCAGGAGCCGTGGCGTCGAGACCATTGTCAGCATTCACGGGCGCGCCGAATATCGGCGCCCAGAGCAGCATCAGCGCGAGAAGTCCCCGAATCAACCGCATGATTCCTCCTGAATTCGGCAGTGGAATACTCGATTGTAGAACCAAGGACTTGGTTCGAGCGTGCAGCTTCTCACGGCTTCTTCACACGTTCCCGATTGTGTCGCCGATCCAGAAACCAGGCCAGCAGGGGTAGCAGCAGTGTTCCGCCGGGCAAGGCGAAAAGCGCGATGGTCGGTGTCAAGGAACCCAGCATCTTCAGGTGTTGGCGAATCTCGAGACGATCCTCGAGTGTCCACGGCGCGCCATTGCGCGGCTTCATGAGGAGCTGCATCAGGCCCTGGACACTGAGCACGGACTGCAGCCACACCCGCTTCATGGGAAGCAGGAAGCCCAGTATTCGGATGATGGCGCGTTCGGCCATGGATGGTCCTCACCCGACATTGGAACAGGAAGCTGCCGGGTTAACGAGGGATATCCAGGTTTTTCCTGACGATGAGTTTTCGCCCGGGTACCTTCTCGAAGCCAAAGGATTCGTAAAGGGCCAAGGGACCATGGTAGTGCCCGCTCTCACTCTTGGCGCGGGATGAAGGATAGGCTTCGATGACACGGAAACCGTCCCGGGCCGCTTCCTCAATGGCCTTCGTGAGCAGCGACCGCGCGATGCCCTGGCGGCGATGCCTCGGATCCACCACGAAACACACGATGGACAGCACGTGCTCGTCGCCGGATTTCGGTTCTCCCAGTCGCTGATAGGCCGTCTTGTGGTTGGCGTTGCACCACCCGATGACATGGCCGGAATCGTCGTAGGCGAGGTAGCCCCGGAGCCTGCCTTCGCGGATCAGCATTCGTGCCTGGTCTCTCCGCCTGGTCCGAATTTCCGCCTCCTCGGGCAGTTTTTCGGGGCGATGAAAGAAGATGCAGTAGCAGCTCTTCCAGTAGGGATTGTCCGAGAAGGCGCGATGATCGAAGAAATCGAAGAAGTCATCGGCCAGTTCAGGTGTCAGTGCACGAATCTCCATTCGATCCTCCCACATCCTTGGGATGGTTCAGGAGCCTACTGCGTTCAGCCCGTCAGCACCATGATCGCGCCCGTGAAGGCCAGCGCCGTTCCGATGAGGCGACGGCGCGTGAAAGTCTCCTTGAGGAACCACGTGGCCATGATCACGACCCAGATGGTGTTGGTCTGGTTGAGGATCGCCGCGGAGTTCACGGAGGTGTACTTGAAGGCCGCCACCCAGATGGTCATGGCGAGGACGTTGCCGATGAAGGAACCTGGCAGCGCGTGGCGCCACGCGCCGTGGCCGCTGAGGGACGCGAACAGATCGCGGCGGTCCTTGCGCAGGAACATCATCAGCGTCAGCACTACCAGAGCCGCCAGGGCTCTCAATTCCGTCACCATCAAGGTGGGAAATCCACTCAGGATGGGTTGCATGAGCGAGATGGAAACACCCATCACCGCCATGGCGCCGGCTCCCGACAGGAAGCCCACCGCCATCCGCTTGCGGTCGGTGGTGAGGTGTGCGTGCCCTTTGTCGAAGGCCACCACCAGGACCGCCGCGATCACGAACATGGCACCGCCGACCTGAACCATGCGGGGCTGTTGTCCCAGCATGACCCACGCCGCGGTCATGACGAAGGGCGCGTAGAAGCAGTCCACGATGGCCGCCAGCGAAGCGCCCAGCCGGTCCAGGGCGATGAAGAAGAGGGTGTCGGAGACCGCGATGCCCAGGATGCCGGAGACCAGGACAGCGGTGAGTTCAGTACGCGAAATGGTGTGGATCTCGGGTACGAACAGAAATGGCAGGAGCAGAATCGCAGTCAGTGCCGTCTTGTACCAGTTGAGTGCCACTGGCCGGATGGAATCCCCCGCCCGCTTGAACAGGATCACCGCGCAGGCCCAGAGCAGAGCGCACACCAGGGCCAGGATCTTCCCCACCATGTCCACGAGGGATCTCCTTGTCGAAAGGCCGCGGAAAGGCAGATTCTATCGTGGTTTCAGGGCAGGGACGATGCTTGGAATTCGCAAGCGAGTCGCGGCTGAGGCAAGATGCGTTCAACCTGGATCACGCAATACGTGGAACGCAAGCCGGAGTGGAATCAGGAGCGAGGTGAATGATCGCGAATGGAATTCGAGATCTGAGTGTCACACCGTCTGCCAGGGGCTTTCAGAATCACTGGGATCCTGCTTCTGTTATCCCCTTCATCCCTGTTAATCCATTTCTAAAGAATGAATGAACAGGGATGAAGGGGATGAAAAGCAACGCGTGGATTTTGCAACCTCGGATTGTGTCTCTGCAGCAGTCCCCAAGTCTGCAAACCGGTTCATTCCTTCGCGCGCTTGCCCAGTTCCTTGTCGAGGTACCAGACAGCGCCGCCCTTGTCGCCAACGGCGTGCAGCCGGTCCACGATGAGGCTGACGCTGGATTCCTCTTCCACCTGCTCGGTGACGAACCACTGCAGCCGGATCTCGCTGGCGTGATCCTTGGTGCTCTTGGCCAGTTCGTACAGGGCGTTGATCTTGGCCGTGACGCCCTCTTCATGCTTGAGGATCTCGTCGAAGAGCTCGATGGGTCCGCCGAACTCCGAAGGCGGCGCGGCGATGGTCTGCAGTTCCAGAGTGCCCCGGCGGTCCAGCAGGAATTCGAGGAGCTTCATTGCGTGGCCGGTCTCCTCGGCGGCCTGGACCCTCAGCCATTTGCTCAGGCCTTGGAAGCTTTTGGCTTCCATGGCGCCGGCCATGGCCAGGTAGAGCTGCGCGGAGTACTGCTCCGCGTTGATCTGTGCGTTGATGGCGTCCTGCATAGTCTTGCTGATCATCTGGCCCTCCGATGAATTCCGTTTGCCGGTATCCATGGGATGCGGCAGGCCAGGGGGACGTCACGGAAAGAGGTTTCGGCGCAGCTCGTCAGAAACCGCGGCTTCCCGTGTCCGGCAGGCGCTTGATCCGTGCGCCCAGGGCTGTTAGCCGCTCCGTCAAGTGCTCGTAGCCCCGCTCGATCTGGTAGACGTTGT
>DCFP01000135.1:37344-64406 GCA_002319925.1 Holophagaceae bacterium UBA1801
GGCGGCGATGACCATGGCCATGCCGGCGCGCACGTCCGGGGAAACGAGGGTGGAGCCCTTGAGCTTGGCGGGGCCGGTGACCACGGCGCGGTGGGGATCGCAGAGGATGATCCGCGCTCCCATACCGATGAGCTTGTCCACGAAGAACATGCGGGACTCGAAGAGCTTCTCGTGCACGAGCACCGTGCCATCCACCTGCGTGGCGACCACGGTGATGATGGACGTGAGGTCCGGCGGGAAGCCGGGCCAGGGCGCGTCGTCGATCTTGGGGATCTGGCCGCCCAGATCAGGGTTCACGGCCATGGCCTGGTCCGAGGAGACGTGCAGCGCGTTGCCGGTGATGCGCCAGGAGATGCCCAGCTTGGCGAAGGCGATGCGCATCATGCGTAGATCGTTGGGCTCCACGTTCTCGATGACGAGCTCCCCGCGGGTCACCGCCGCGAGGCCGATGAAGGAGCCGATCTCCATGAAGTCGGGGCCGATGGCGAAATCGGCGCCATGCAGTTTCTCGGCGCCCTCGATGGTGAGGATGTTCGACCCGATGCCCGTGATGTGGCCGCCCATGGCGTTGATCAGGCGGCAGAGATCCTGGACGTGGGGCTCGCTGGCCGCATTGCGCAGAATGGTAGTGCCCTTGGCGAGGGCCGCGCCCATGATGGCGTTTTCGGTGGCGGTGACAGAGGCTTCATCCAGGAAGATGTCTGAACCCGTGAGCCTGGGAGCCGTGAAGACATACTGTCCGTTGATGTCCACCCGCGCGCCCAGTTCCTCCAGGGCCAGGAAGTGCGTATCCAGCCGCCGCCGTCCGATGACATCGCCGCCCGGAGGCGCCAGGATCGCCTGGCCCGTGCGCGCCAGTAGAGGACCGGCGAAGAGGATGGCCGCGCGGATGCGCTTGGCCTGTTCCGCGGGGATCTCGGATTTTAAGAGACCCTTGCTGGTGACGCGCCAATCGTTGGGCGACAAGCGCTCCACCGTGGCGCCCAGGAAGTTCAGGATATCGAACATGACCTGGACATCCTCGATGTCCGGGATGTTGCGCAGGAGGACCGGTTCGTCCGTGAGCAGGGTGGCGGCGATGCAGGGCAGGGCCGCGTTCTTGTTGCCAGAGGCGCGCACGCTCCCCTTGATGGGGAAGCCGCCTTCAATCTCGTATTTGTACATGGGGTTCAGGCCGTGGTGAGTTCAAGGTTGGGAGGAATCTGATCTGGGTCGTGGTTCCAGCCATGATTATCCCCGCCGGAAGGATCTCCGGGAAGGCGGATCTGTCATGGTTCGCTGCTACTTCTCGCAGCGGATGATCAGGGACGTGTTGATGCCGCCGAAGGCGAAGTTGTTGCTCATGAACACGTCGCAATCCAAGGAGCGGCCCTGCCCCTGGATGTAGTCCAGTTCGCCGCAGCGCGGGTCCACGCTCTCGAGATTCAGGGTCGGCGCCACCCAGCCCGTGCGCAGCATCTGGATGCCCACCCAGGCCTCGATGGAGCCGCAGGCGCCCAGGGCATGGCCAAAGAAGCTCTTGAGGGACGAGATGGGCACGGCCCGCTGGAAGGTGGCGCGCGTGGCCTGGCTCTCGGCGATATCCCCGTGCTCCGTGGCCGTTCCGTGGGCGTTCACCCAGCCGATGGCATCGGGCGAAATGCCGGCGTCCTCGATGGCCAGTTGCATGGTGACGGCCATGGTTTCCTTCTGGGGCTGTGTGATGTGGGCGCCATCAGAGTTGGTGCCAAAGCCAAGGATCTCGGCGAAGATCCTGGCGCCGCGGGCCAGGGCATGCTCCCGCTCCTCGAGGATGAAGGTGCAGGCGCCTTCGCCCAGCACCAGCCCATCGCGGTTCTTGTCAAAGGGCCGCGGCGACGTGGAGGGGAAATCGTTGCGGAGGCTGGTGGCGAACAGCGTGTCGAAGACTGCCGCGTGGCAGAAGCTCAGCTCGTCGCAGCCCCCTGCCACCATGGCGTCCTGCTTGCCAGCCTTGATGGATTCGTAGGCGTAGCCGATGGCCTGGCTGCTGGAGGTGCAGGCGCTGCTCGTGGGGATCACTCGGCCCTTCAAGCCGAAGAAGACCCCGATATTGACGGCGGCGGTGTGGCTCATGGACTGGATGTAGCCCGTGGCGCTGATGTTCTTGAAGTGGCCCTCGGCCACGCCGGTGCCCAGGGCAAGCATGGGCTCCAGGCTGCCCGACGAGGAGCCGTACGCCACACCCATGCGGCCGTTCTGGATGGCGGGGGTGTTCAGCAGTCCGGCATCGATGAAGGCGAGCTCCGTGGCCCGGACTCCGAGCATGGCCACGCGCCCCATGGAGCGGACGATCTTGCGCGGGTAATGGGAGGGCACTTCGAAGTGATCGACCGGGACGCCCAGCCGCGTCTGGAGATCGACATAACGATTCCATTCGGGCATCTGGCGCACGCCACTCTTGCCGGAATGCAGTGACTTCTCGATGGCGGCCCAGTCATCGCCCAGGGCCGTGATGCCGCCCATGCCCGTAACCACGACACGTCGATTCAAACCATGCCTCCGTTCACGCCAATGACTTGGCGGGTGATGTAGCCCGCGGCATCCGAGAAGAGGAAGCCCACGAGGGCTGCGACGTCCGAAGGTTCCCCTACGCGCTTCATGGGAATGGCCTGCAGGGCGTATTCCAGGGTGGTGGCATCCACCATGTCCGAGGAGATCAAGCCGGGTGCGATGGCGTTGACGGTGATGTTGCGGCCCGCCAGTTCCACGGCGAGGGCCTTGGTGGCGCCGATGAGGCCCGCCTTGGCCGCGCTGTAGTTCACCTGCCCGCGGTTGCCGACCACGCCGGAGACAGACGAGATGCAGACGATTCGCCCGCCCTTGCGCAGCCGGATCATGGGCATCATCAGGGGCTGGACGACGTTGAAGAACCCATCGAGATCCGTGCGCAGGACGCTGTCCCATTCCTCCCCGGTAAGGGCCGGGAAGGCGTTGTCCCGGGCGATCCCAGCGTTGCAGACCACACCGTAGTAGGCACCATCTGCGGCGATGAGATCCTCCAGGCGATGCTTGACCTCGTCACGGTTCGTGACATCGAAGGCCACCACATCGGCGTGGCCTCCCAGGCTCTGGATCTCGCCGCAAAGGCTCCCCGCCTTGGCGATCTGGCTCCGGCAGTGGAGGGTGACCTGGAAGCCGTCCCTGGCGAGCTGCAGGGCGATGGCCCTTCCGATGCTGCCGGTGGCGCCGGTCACGAGGACTTTTCGTCGGGAAGGCTGGGCGGAACTATTCATGTGGGCTCGAACGTTTTTACCATAGCACGGGCCACGGTCTGCCCGAGATGCCGGATCTCGCAGGCGAACGCACTGAGACCGGACTCGTCGAGGAAGCGCAGCTCGATCTCTACTTCCAGAATCGAACCGGCGGGAAAGCGTGGCATCCAGCTTTCATAATTCCTTGTGCCGAGATTGAAGCCGACCCGGGGGGGTTGGCCGTGAAGGCGTTTGCGCGCACCACTATAGGCGCTGACGGTCTGAGCCATCAGCTCGATGCCGAACCAGCCCGGCATGGAACCATCCGCTTCCGCGTACCACGCCTCAGGATCCACGCACACCTGGGCGATGCACTTCTCATCCGAGGCCTCGACGATGCGGTCCAGCAGGAGCAGCGGCGGCCGATGGACCAGCAGATCGATGGGCTTCCATGGTGTCTCGCTCACGAGGGGTCCTCCAACGTGGTCATGACGGCATGGATATGAAGGAGCGGCAGATCGAAGATCACCTTCTGGAACGGGGGAGCAGATCCTTCCCGTCGAATGGTCAGCACCACGCTTCCCTTGCGCCGCAGGGTGCGGAGGTTCCCCTCTTCCAGCAGCTCGGCATCCCTTTGAAGCCCGTGCCGGGCCTCCTCCAAAGGCCAGTCGGCGAGCTGGACGAGCGCCGGCAGAAGCCGCGGATCGAACTGCTTCGGCAAAGGAACGCGGACATCCTGGGCGACCGAGCCCTGTCTGACATCGAGGATGAACAGGAGTTGTCCGAGAGGGGCAGAGGCCACCAAACCCATGTGGTCTGCGTTGTTCTCCAGCGACGTGATGAGTCGATTCAAGCGGCCATCGGGTTCCTGGAAGACCAGTTCCTGGGTCGCCGTGAACGCGGGTCCCGTTTGCGGCGCGCGCAGGAGGAAAGGAACGCCTCGATCCACGTAGACGGGCGTCATGGTTGGTGGGCGGCAACCCGCCAAGCCGAGCAGCAGCCACGGAACCAGCCAGAGAGTTTTCATGCGGAGGCACATCCCGCCACCGGCCGGGGCTTTCGAGGAAAGCCCAGACGGATCAGGCTTCCTGGAGCATGGTATGGACAGATTCCACCACATCGCTGACTGTGCGGACGCCCTTGAATTCCTCTGCCTTCACGCGACGTCCCGTGATGTCCTGCAGCTGGATTGCCAGTTCCACGGCGTCAATGCTATCGAGATCCAGGTCCGTGAAAAGGTGCGACTGGAGGGAGATCTTCGCCGGATCCAGCTGAAAGGTCTCCGCCAGCACATCCCGCAGCTTGATGAAGATTTCGTCCTTGGTCATGGTCATGAAGGAATCTCCAATGGCAGTCGTTCAGGGCTTGGCCTGGCTGGCGAGAAAGTCCACCAGGGATCGGACGGTGGTCTCTGCATGTACCGCGGCAGACTTGTCCTCCGGGGCTTCGAGGTGGAATTTCTTCCGGAGTGCGATATCGAGCTCGAGGCCGTCGATGGAATCCAGGCCCAGTCCGCCTTTGAAGAGGGGCTCGTCGTCCCCGATCTCCTCGGGCTGCACATCATCCAACTCAAGCGTGTTGACGATGAACTGCTTCATTTCAATGGGCGTGATCATTGGACTCATTGACTTCCTTGTTGAAATGACCTTCCAGTTCCCTGGTCAGCACACGTGCCGCTTGGCATTGAGTTAAACGCTCGATCCCCGGCAAGTCAAAGGCGAGCGGAGCCTGGGCGTGGATACGGTACCGGCAGGTCCGAACCGGAATATCATACCATTTCGCGCCCTTTTCCAGCAGCGGCGGGTCGCAGGTCACGATCAGGGGGACGATGGGAGCCCGGCTGCCCAAGGCCAGGTGAGCGGCACCCCGCTGGAAATGCAAGGGCTTGCCCTGGTGGGAGCGGGTGCCCTCGGGAAAGACGATGAGGCTGTTGCCCTTGGCCAGGACCTCCGCGCCCCGGGCGAGGACATCTTCGGGGTCCAGATTGGGGACATGGCCGGCCATGCGGACCAGACCCCCGAAGAAGGGATTGTTGTAGACGCCCTTTTTGACCACGCAGGCCGACTCCCCCAGGACCGAGATGATGAGCACCACGTCGAGGTACCCGGGATGATTGGCCAGGATCAGCTTGCCCGCCAACTCGCGCGCCTCCAGCAGACCCTCCACCTCGAGGCTGAGTATGCCCGTGGCCTCCATAGCCCAGACGAAGGCTTTGAAGAACAAGTGAATGAGCCGCCGTCCGCGCTGTTGTCTCTTCAGGGCATCGCGGCAGGTCAGTTTCACGAGAGGCACGATCAGAGTCGAAACGAGTAGGCCTCCGAGGCCGAGGATCGAGAACAGACAGCCACTGGCCAGGATCTTCCCGCCCTGCTTGATGCGGCCCGCCACGGACATTTCAGCCTCGCCCACCGGATCGAGTGACGGGGACAGCAGGTATCATCGGCTTGCAATCGCCTTGTTCGCTGATCTGCATGCGGTCTCTTGGTTGGTGGAAATAAAGGGTGATCAGTTTCGGGCTGTCAAGCATGATACCCGCATGTCTCTAGGAGCGTGTCCAAGTAAGCGGCCGGGACAGCGTTGAGCGGAAAGGGCTTGGAGGCAAGGAAGTGAGTGAAGGGCGATGCAGCTCCATCGTCCGAACTCGCTGACGCAGCATACGAGCCCTTTCCGCTCAACCCTTCGGGCTGGGCGCGGTAGGAACGCCGGCTCCAGCAAGCAGTGCTTGCTGGGAGCGCAGTCCAGTGGACTGCGCGATAGCCGCCGTTCAGCTCGGCGTCGAAAAGCTTGTCCGTAGTACCCCGCTACGGCCTGCGCTGTTCTCCTTGATCTGCTCGCCTGGCGCACCCAGCGCTGCCCGGCCCATTACTTGGACACGCTCCTAGCCCCGCGCCTTCCTCCACAATGGGCAGAAGAGGCGCGGCCAGATTGACACTTCGCTAAAAACATGGCATCAATCCTTACCAGGGAGGCCCTCGCCGTACTGACCCTTCGCAGATCCGTGATTGTCGCTCTGTGTCTCCTGCTTCGTGGAAAAGGAAATCACCGATGATCTGCCCCTTGTCGCCAGCCCATTTTTTCGCGCTGGGTGCCTTTCAGCTGTATGTGATCCTGCTCTTCGTCGCACCGACGCTGGCGAGCGTCCCCTTGGTGCTGTTCGTCCTCATCTGTCTGCTCGCGCCCATCTCTCCGTCCTGCTCCTACTACCTGCCCGTGATCAGCAGGAAGAAGGGCGCCAAGGCCGTGGCGCTCACCTTCGACGATGGGCCGGATCCCCTGGTCACGCTGCGGCTGCTCGATCTCCTGGATCGGTTTTCCGTGAAGGCCACCTTCTTCGTGACGGGGGTGAACGCGGAGAAGCACCCGGACATCGTGCGGTCCATCCTGTCGCGGGGCCACACGATCGGAAACCACTCCTATCATCATTCCCCCTTCCTGATGATGAAGGGCAAGCGCGTTCTGGCGAAGGAAGTGGAATCGGCCCAGACCCTGCTCAAGCAGTTCGGCGTGGTTCCCCTCGCCTTCCGGCCCCCCGTGGGCGTCACCAGCCCCTACCTCTGGCGGATCCTGCTGAACCTCGGCATGTTCTGCGTCAACTTCAGCTGCCGTGCCGGAGACATGGGCAATCGCCGCATTCAGGATCTGGCGGCCCGCGTGCTCGGGAAAGTGCGCCCCGGCGATATCATCCTGCTCCATGACGTGGTGCCTCCCAGGGGCGAGCTGGAACAGCTCTTCCGCGAGTTCGAGGCGGTGCTAACGGGGCTCGAAGAGAAGGGGATCGAGATCCAGCCCCTCGCCCAGTTCATCGGGAAGGACGTCATGCAGGCGGGTCTCACGGCCAATGGGATGAATGCCACCGAGCTTTTCTACGATGGTCTCGCCGCCACGTATGACGAGGAGCAGTTCTGCTCCAACGTCTCCATCGCCCGGCGCACGGAGCTGAAACTTTTCACCGCGCGGCTGCGGGAGTTCTTCCAGGGCGCGCCCCGGGTGCTGGAGATCGGCGCAGGAACGGGTATCTTCACGACCACCATCGCCAGGCATTGTGGAGAAGTGGAGGCCCTGGACATCTCCGAGAAGATGCTGGCCCTGCTGGATGGGAAGTGCAAAGCGGAGAAGATCCCGAACATCCGCACCCGCGTGTGCGACGTGGAGACCTCCGAATTAGCAGGCCCTTACGACGTCGTGTGCGCCTTCTCGGCCCTGGAGTATCTGAAGGACCTGCCGGGGCTTTTACAAAGGCTCTCGCCTCACGTGCGCCCCGGCGGGACGGTCTATTTCATCACTGCGCGGACTTCGCTCTTCCGCCTCTTCACCCAGATCGGCAATGCCATGCGGCAAGGGCTCTGGCTGAAGTCCCACAGCGGCCGGCAGATGAAGAACATGCTCCAAAGGGCTGGATTCACGCCCGTCTCCATCGAATCCCACCTGCTCAAGTGCGTCATCTCCGGCGGCATGCTGCTGGAGGTAGTGGCCCGCAAACCCATGTCCGCTGAGGCCAAGGCGGACGGTGCAGGCGCCCGGTGAACGCAGCATCGGCGGAACCCCGGCAAGAGCCCTTCCGGGTGCTCCTGCTCGTTCCCGTCTACAACCACGCCCAGACGCTGCGGGCCGTGGTGGAGGGCTGCCTCCGCGAGGGGCACGAGGTGCTGGTCATGGATGACGGCAGCACCGATGGCAGTCTGGATGCCGTAAGCGATCTTCCGATTCTCAGGCACCGTCTGCCCGTCAACCGCGGCAAGGGCGCGGCCATCCGGGCGGGAGCGGCCCTTGCAGCGGCGAAGGGCTACGAAGCCATCATTACCTTGGACGCCGATGGCCAGCACGACCCCGCGGATGCGAACAAGCTGGTGGAGGCCGCGGCCAGCGCATGGCCGTGCATCGTGCTGGGTGAGCGCAAGCAGGACGCGACCCATCGGTCCTCCGCGAGCCTCTTCGGCATGGCCTTCTCCAATTTCTGGGTGCGCCTGGAGTGCGGCAGGACCTTGCCCGACACCCAGAGCGGCTATCGGTTGTACCCCACGGCGCTCCTCACGCAGCGGTTCTTCTCCCGCCGCTACACCTTCGAAATCGAAGTGCTGGTGAGGGGATCCTGGGCTGGGCTGCCGGTCCTGTCCACCCTTGTCTCCGTCTACTATCCACCGAAAGACGAACGGGTCTCCCATTTCCGGATGTTCAGGGACAATCTCCGGCTTACCGCCCTGCACACGTGGCTCGTGCTGCGTTCCCTGGTTCCATGGCCCTACCGGCGCGTCTTCAAGAGCCAGTCAGGAGATGGGGCGGCTTTGAACCTATTCCATCCCATCCGATTTTTCCGCCAGTTGAGTCTGGAGCACACGAGCCCGAAGGACCTGGCCATTGCCGCGGGGATAGGCATCTTCATCGGCTCGCTGCCCATCATTCCCTTCGGCATCGTGACCATCCTCTACGTCTGCCATCGCTTCCGGCTCAACAAGCTGGCGGGTGCCGGGGCCAGCAACATCTGCGTCATGCCCTTCGTGCCGTTCCTTTGCATCGAGGCAGGACACCTCCTGCGCTACGGCGAGTGGTGGACGACCTTCACCTGGAAGACCCTGGTCCAGGAGATTCCCCTCCGGGCCTGGGAGTGGCTCCTGGGCTCCTTCATCGTCGGGCCGATCCTCGGGATCGTGGGAGCGCTGCTGACCTACTCGCTGGTCCGGTCGCTCAGGGCCCGCATCACATGAGCGTTCGCGCTTTTCACGGTGCCTGGGTTCACGTAGCATCAATCGTGAACGCTGCAAGGCGATCCCCACAGCCGAAGCCGGATGCGGGCGGTGCCTCCGGATCGATTCAGGATGACTGAGGAATGGACGGGAAGCGCGAAGGGAAGATCATGATCTCCGTGGGCAAACCACTCTCAAAACTGGAAGCGGCATGAAGAAGAGCGTCGTCGTCACGGGGATGGGAATCATTTCATGCCTGGGCAACCGCCTGGAAATCGTCTCGGGAGCCCTTTCCGCCGGGCGCTCCGGCATCCGCGCCATGCCCGAGTGGGAGGAAATGGGCCTGCTCTCCTGCGTGGCGGGGGTCCCGGATCTCTCGAGCGAAAAGTCCCTCAGCCGCAAAGCCACGCGCTACATGGGAGACGCGGCGATCTACGCGTACCACGCGATGCAGCACGCGTTGGCCGATGCCAGGCTGTCCTCCGAGGAGATTTCAGATCCGCGAATGGGAATCATCATGGGCTCCGGCGTGGGTTCCCTGTTCAATCACACGAAGGCCATGGCGATCTTCAACGCGCGGGGCATGAACTATGTGCCGCCCTACGTAGTGCCCCGGATCATGGGGAATTCCGTCTCGGCGGTGCTGACCACCGCCTTCGGCATCAAGGGCCTGGGGCTCACCATCGCTTCGGCCTGCGCCAGTTCGGCGCACGCCATCGGAGCGGGGGCGGAGCAGATCCTCCTCGGCAAACAGGATCTGGTTTTCGCGGGGGGAGCGGAAGAAGTCACCTGGGCGACTTCCATCGGCTTCGACGCCATGGGCGCCCTTTCCACCGCCTACAATGCAACGCCGCAATCGGCTTCCCGGCCCTACGATGTGTCCAGGGACGGCTTCGTCATCGCTGGTGGCGCAGGCATGCTGGTGCTGGAAGAGAGGTCCCACGCTGAAGCCAGGGGCGCCGACATCTACGCGGAGCTCCGCGGCTACGGCGCGAGCTCCGATGGCGGCGACATGGTGCTGCCTTCCGCGGAGGGCGCGGCACGGGCCATGCGCCTCGCCCTGGAGCAAGCCCATCTCGATCGCGTCGACTACATCAACACCCACGCCACCTCGACTCAGGCGGGGGATGTGGCCGAGATCCAGGCGCTCAGGACAGTCTTTCCCAAGGACATGCCTCCTTTCTCCTCCACGAAAGGCCTCTCAGGCCATCCGATCGGCGCCGCGGGAGTGCACGAGGCGATCTACTCGATGCTAATGATGCGTGGCGGGTTCGTCACGGGCACGGCCCCTGTCCAGGAACTCGATCCCGCGCTCGCAGGATTGCCGCTGGTGCAGCGGACCACCGAGGCCCGGATCGACGCCTTCCTCACAAACAGCTTCGGATTTGGCGGAACCAATGCCAGCCTGGTTTTCACACGTCCATGAGCCAGGATGAAGTTTGATGAACGCATGATTCTTGCGAGCCCTTCGCACACTTCGTGGGGGAGAGGCATCCAATGGCCATCCAGACGAGGTGGTCATGGAGGCAGATGCTGTAACAATCCCGAACTGGGCTGACTTGGCGGGAGCATCTGCCTGGATGGGAGAGGTCCGTCCATGAACAAGCGGGTCATCCTCGTCGTGCTTGGGCTGGTCGCAGTAGTCGTGTTCCTCACGGCCATGAAGGCGCTGCAGATCAAGGCCATGATCCAGCATGGAAAGGAATTCGTGCCGCCCCCGGCAACGGTCACCGAGATTGCGGTTTCGCCGGAGGTGTGGAAGGGGAGCTTGAGTTCGGTGGGGACGCTCACGCCCGTGGATGGAGTCACCGTTTCAGCGGAACTGGCGGGCAAGGTCGTGAAGATCGCCTTCGAATCCGGTTCGAGCGTGCGGAAGGGCGATGTGCTGATCCGCCAGGACACTTCATCCGAAGAGGCGCAACTGCCCGGTCTGGAGGCCGCGGCGGAGCTGGCGCGCCTCAATCGTGAAAGGGCTGAGCGGATGGTGGAGGAGAAGATCATTTCCCGGGCCGACCACGACGCGGCGATTGCCAGCTACGACCAGGCCAAGGCTCAGGTCGACGCCATCCGGACCACCATCGCGAAGAAGATCATCCGCGCGCCCTTCAGCGGCAGGCTTGGCGTCCGGCAGGCGAACCTTGGGCAGATGCTTCGCGAGGGTGATCCCATCGTGAGCCTGGAATCCCTCGATCCCATCTACGCTGATTTCAGCCTGCCCCAGCAGCAGTTGGCCCAGATCAAAGCGGGACAGTCCGTGACGATCGCCTGCGATGCCCTGCCGGGCAAGAACGTGGAGGGAAAAATTACGGCCATCAGTCCGCTGGTGGATAGCGATACCCGGAACATCAAGATCGAGGCAACCTTGGCCAACCACGACGAGGCCCTGCGTCCGGGCATGTTCGTCCAGGTTTCCGTGAACCTGTCCACCGAGCAGCAGGTCCAGGTCATTCCCTCCACGGCGGTGCTCTACGCGCCCTATAGCGATTCCGTTTTCGTCATCGAGAAGGATCAGAGCGGGAAGGGGAGCGTGGTGCGTCAGCAGTTCGTGCGCGTGGGGGAGAAGCGCGGTGATCTCGTGGCCATCGCCAGCGGCTTGAAACCGGGCGAGAAGGTCGTGAGCACGGGCGTGTTCAAGCTGCGCAACGGCCAGCCGATCGTGATCGACAACAGCCTGGCGCCGCCATTCCAGCAGTCCCCATCGCCCGCCAACGACTGATGCGAGTCACGGATCTCTTCATCCGCCGTCCGGTGCTGGCGCTGGTCGTCAACCTCGTGATCCTCATTGCGGGGCTGCAGGCCATCCGGAGCCTCAACGTCCGGCAGTACCCCCGCAGCGAGAACGCAGTGGTGACGGTCACCACGGTCTACGTGGGCGCCAGCGCGGAGCTGGTGCGCGGCTTCGTGACCACGCCCCTGGAGCGCGTCATAGCCGCGGCGGACGGCATCGACTACATGGAATCCCAGAGCGCCCTGGGCCTTTCCACGATCCGGGTGCGCCTCGCGCTCAACTACGATGCGACCAAAGCCCTGGCGGAGATCAGCTCCAAGGTGGACCAGGTGCGCAACGACCTGCCCCCCGAGGCCGAGGTGCCGGTCATTAACATCGAGTCAGCCGATAGCCAGTTCGCATCGGCCTATCTCAGTTTCACCTCCGATCTCCTGAAGCAGAACGAGATCACCGAGTATCTGCTGAGGGTCGTCCAGCCGAGACTTTCCGCCCTTCCCGGCGTCCAGCGAGCGGATATTCTCGGCGCGCGCACCTTCGCCATGCGCGTCTGGCTCAAGCCCGACCGAATGGCCGCCCTCAACGTGAGTCCTGCGCAAGTTCGCGCTGCGCTTGCGGCCAACAACTTCCTGGCGGCCCTGGGCGAGACCAAGGGTTCCCTCATCCAGGTCAACCTCACGGCCAACACCAATCTGAATTCCGCGGAGGAATTCAAGCGCCTGGCCATCCGCAACCAGAACGGCACCATCGTGCGGCTGGGGGATGTGGCAGAGGTATCGCTGGGGGCCGAGGACTACGACACCGAGGTGCGCTTTTCCGGCGAGACGGCCGTCTTCATGGGCATCTACCCGCTGCCCAACGCCAATTCGCTGGATGTCATCAAGCGGGTGCGCACGGAGCTGGAGGGCATCCAGCGTGATCTCCCCAGCGGCATGCAAGGCCGCATCGCCTACGATGCCACCAACTACATCAGTAACTCCATCCATGAAGTGCTCAGCACCCTCATCGACACCCTCATCATCGTGATGATCGTGATCTTCCTGTTCCTGGGCTCCTTCCGCTCGGTGCTGATCCCCATCGTGGCCATTCCTATCTCGCTCATCGGCGCCGTGTTCCTCATGCAGGCCTCGGGCTTCACCGTGAACCTGCTGACGCTCCTGGCCATCGTGCTTTCCGTGGGCCTCGTGGTGGATGACGCCATCGTGGTTGTGGAGAACGTGGAACGCCACCTGGGCGAAGGGAAATCCCCGCTGGATGCTGCGCTTTTGGGAGCCCGCGAGCTGGTGGGGCCCATCATCGCCATGACCATCACCCTCGCGGCGGTCTATCTGCCCATCGGCCTCCAGGGCGGACTGACGGGTTCCCTGTTCCGGGAATTCGCTTTCACCCTGGCGGGAGCCGTGGCGATTTCGGGCATCGTGGCGTTGACCCTCACGCCGATCATGTCGGCGAAGTTGCTCAAGCCCGATATCGAGGAGCACGGATTTGCCGGGAAGATCGCCAGGGACTTCAAACGATTCCGGGCCTTCTACGGCCGGCTGCTGGACGCCACACTGGACGCGCGTCCGGCGGTGTACGCCGTGTGGATCGTGATCAGCCTCCTGACCATTCCGCTGTTCATGATGTCCGCGAAGGAGCTGGCTCCCGCTGAGGACCAGGGCGTCATCTTCGGCATCCTGGACGCCTCCGCCAATTCGACCCTGGACCAGAACAGCCGTTACGCCGCTGCGGTGAACAAGGTCTTCATGGGCGAACCGGAAACGGAGTTCACCTTCCAGATCACCTTCCCCAATTCCGGATTCAGCGGCATGGTCGTGAAACCCTGGGGCCAGCGCAAACGCACGGTCGCCCAGATCGTCCCCGAAGTGCAAGGGAAACTGCAGGCCATCCCCGGCGTGCAGATCTTCCCTGTGACGCCTCCGGCGTTGCCTGGCGGGGGCCAGTTCCCGGTCGAGTTCGTGCTGGCGTCCACCGCCGAGACGCCGGAGATCCTGGAGTTCGCCAAGCAGCTGCAGCAGAAGGCGGCGGCGAGCGGCATGTTCGCATTTCCTCCCCTGATCGATGTGAAGATCGACCAGCCCCAATCGGAATTCCTCATCGACCGGGACAAGGTGGCCTCCCTGGGCCTCAATCTGGGCCAGGTGGGCGCCGACCTCGGGGCCATGGTGGGCGGCAACTTCGTGAACCGCTTCGATATCTCCGGTCGTAGCTACAAGGTCATCCCGCAGATTCAGCGGACGTCCCGCCTCAATCCGGACCAGCTCAAGGACATCTACGTCACGGGTCCCAATGGCGGCCTGGTGCAGCTCAGTACCATCGCGACCCTGCGCGAATCGGTGGTCCCCCGCTCCCTCAACCGCTTCCAGCAGCTCAACGCGGTGAAGATCCAGGGGGTGGCGATCCGACCCCTGGATGAGTCCCTGCGCTATCTCGAGGATGAAGCCGGCAAGATCCTGCCCAAGGGCTACGTTCTGGATTACACGGGCGAGTCGCGGCAGTTGCGCAAGGAAGGGAACAAGTTCATTCCTGCCTTTAGCCTGGCCGTGATCCTGATCTTCCTGGTGCTGGCCGCCCAGTTCAACAGCTTCCGCGATCCCTTCGTGATCCTGGCGGGCTCGGTGCCCCTGGCGATGTTCGGGGCCCTGCTCTTCACCTTCCTCAAGATGCCCGATCCCAACGTGCCCTTCCTGACCCGGGGCTGGACGACCACGCTCAACATTTACTCGGAGGTGGGCCTGGTAACCCTGGTGGGCCTGGTGGCGAAGAACGGCATCCTCATCGTGCAGTTCGCCAATCATCTCCAGGAGCAGGGCCTCGCCAAGCGGGCCGCCATCCGCGAAGCCGCCACCATCCGCCTGCGACCCATCATGATGACCACGGCCGCCACCATCGCAGGACACTTCCCCCTGACCCTGGTCACCGGCGCCGGGGCCGCCGCCCGTAATTCCATAGGTCTGGTGCTGGTGGGGGGCATGTTCATCGGGACCTTCTTCACCCTCTTCGTGGTGCCTTCCATCTACATGCTCATCGCCCGGGATCACAGGTCCGCCGAGGCCAAAAACCCAGTCATGGAGAGCCTCGACACGGCACAAGACATCGGAATGTGACATCTCAAATGCATCAAGCATGGAGGTGCCGTGGCTGGACGTGCCCCGATCCGCATCGTGACGGCCGCCTCCCTCTTCGACGGTCACGATGCCGCCATCAACCTCGTGCGGCGGCTGCTGGTGGCCCAGGGCGCGCAGGTGGTGCATCTGGGGCACAACCGAGGGGTCACCGAAATCGCGAAGGCGGTCCTCGAAGAAGATGCCGATGCCGTGTGCGTTTCCTCGTACCAGGGCGGGCACATGGAATTCTTCTCGTACCTCGTGTACCAGTTGCGGTCCGCAGGCCTGGGACACGTCCAGGTTTTCGGCGGGGGAGGCGGCGTGATCCTGCCCGAAGAAGCGGCGGAACTGGAGCGATTGGGCGTCGCCAGGATCTACACGCCGGAAGACGGCATGCGCCTGGGCATCGAGGGTATGGTGGCGGATCTGCTGATGCGGGTGCGGATGGCCGGGGAACCTGACATCAAGGGGGGACGGATCGATGGCCATCCCTCCTGGTCCGCGCGCCGGGATCTGTCCTTCTGGCTCACGGAGGTGCTGGATGGTGAGGGCCATCTTCCGGGAGGGAAACTCGTCAAGAAGGCGCCCGTGGTGGGACTCACGGGCACAGGAGGCGCGGGCAAGAGCTCGCTGATGGACGAATTGATTCGGCGCTTCCTCTCGGAGAACCCGGACCTGCGTATCGCCGTGCTCTCCATCGATCCCACGCGGAAACTCTCGGGTGGTGCACTTCTGGGTGATCGGCTGCGCTTGAATGCCGCGGAAGACGACCGCGTATTCCTGCGAAGCGTGGCGGCTGAGGACAACCGCGGTGTGGTCATGGCCATCGGCCGAGGCGTGGAGCTGCTGCGCCACGCGGGTGTGGATCTGATCCTGGTGGAGACCACGGGCATCGGCCAGTCGGACACGGACATCACCGAGATGGCCGATATTTCCGTCTATGTCATGACCAGCGATTTCGGCGCGGGCACCCAGCTCGAGAAGATCAACATGCTGGATTACGCCCATCTGATCGTGATCAACAAGTTCGAGGACAAGCGCACGGAGGACGCACTGGCAGCGGTCCGGCGGCAGGTGAGGCGCAACCGGAAGATCCCGGCCTCCGTGCCCGATGAAGAGCTGCCCGTGTTCGGAACCTCCGCAAACCGCTACGGCGATGGGGGGGTGGACCGCTTTTACCGCGCACTGGCCGCGCATCTGCGCAAGGACTTCTCGTTCAGAACCGAATCGCCGGCCCTCCGCACCGAATCGGCAACCAGCAGTCATGCCTCCGTCATCGTACCCTTCGAGCGGAGCCACTACCTCCAGGAGATCGTCCAGTCCATCCGGGACTACAAGGCGCAGACACAGACCCTGGCCAAGCAGGCGGACCGGGCGCAGATGCTGGAGCAGGCCAGCGGCGAGGCGGAAGAACTGCACGGGAAAGCGGAAGCGGCCTGGCATGAGTTCGGCAAGGGACAAATCCTGCTGGAGGAATGGAAGGAGCTTCGCGCGGGCTATGGCGGCGATGCATTCACCTTCCACGTCCGCGGCCAGGCACGGACCCTTCCGCTTACGACCGAGAGCCTTTCCGGCCTCGCCATCCGCAAGGTGGAACTGCCGGACACGGACCGCTGGGGTGAGATCGTGCGTTTCCTGCGCCTGGAGAACGTCCCCGGGCGCTTCCCCTTCACGGCGGGGGTCTTCCCCTTCCGCCGCCAGGACGAGGAACCCAAGAGGCAGTTCGCCGGCGAAGGCGGACCCGAGCGCACCAACAGGCGGTTCCATTACCTGTGTCAGGGCGAGAATACGAAGCGGCTTTCCACGGCCTTCGATTCCGTGACGCTCTACGGCGAGGATCCCGACGAGCGCCCGGACATTTTCGGCAAGGTCGGTGAAAGTGGCGTGAGCATCGCCACCCTGGATGACATGAAGCTCCTCTACCGCGGCTTCGACCTCTGCGACCCCGGCACCTCGGTCTCCATGACCATCAACGGCCCCGCCCCTGTGATCCTGGCCATGTTCTTCAACACCGCCATCGATCAGCAACTGGACCGCTACCGGGAGCGGACAGGCGCGACGGAAATTCCGCCGGAGGTCGCCACACGGATCCGCGCGGAGACGCTGCAGCAGGTGCGCGGCACGGTCCAGGCGGACATCCTCAAGGAGGATCAGGCTCAGAACACATGCCTTTTTTCCGTGGAATTCTCGCTTCGCCTCATGGGCGATGTGCAGGAGTTCCTGGTCCGCAATCGGGTGCGGAACTACTACTCCGCCAGCATCTCCGGCTACCACATCGCAGAGGCTGGGGCGAACCCGGTGACACAGCTAGCCTTCACGCTGGCCAATGGTTTCACGCTGGTGGAGTACTACCTCCACCGCGGCATGACCATTGACGAGATCACGCCCAACCTCTCGTTCTTCTTCAGCTCCGGCCTCGATCCCGAGTACAGCGTGATGGGGCGCGTGGCGCGGCGGATCTGGGCCATCGCCCTACGGGAGCGGTACGGCGCCTCGGAATCGGGCTGCAAGCTCAAGTACCACATGCAGACCTCGGGGCGTTCCCTGCACTTGAAGGAGATGCAGTTCAACGATATCCGCACGACGCTCCAGGCACTGACGGCTCTCGGCGACAACTGCAACTCGCTCCACACGAACGCCTTCGACGAGGCGCTGACCACGCCCACGGAGGATTCCGTGCGCCTGGCCATGGCCATCCAGCTCATCCTCACGCGGGAGTTCGGCCCCTACAGGAACGAGAATGCCATGCAGGGTTCCTACTTCTACACGCACCTCACGGAGGACGTGGAGGAAGCGGTTCTGGAGGAATTCCTGCGCATCAACGCGCGGGGCGGCGTGCTCCGCGCCATGGAGACCCAGTACCAGCGCTTCCGGATCCAGGAGCAATCCCTGCTCTACGAAACGAAAAAACATTCGGGGGAACTTCCCATCATCGGTGTCAACACCTTCCTCCCCGAAGGCGAGCCCAAGCCCACCGAGCGGAAACTGAGCCGTTCGACCCAGGAGGAAAAACAGGCGCGCATCCATTGCCTGCGGGATTTCCAGAAACACCACGCCTCCGAGGTTGAACCAGCCTTGGCCAGGCTCAAGGCCGCTGCCGGATCCGGAGGGAACCTGTTCGAGGTCCTCATGGATGTGGTCCGCGTGGCGAGCCTCGGGCAGATCACCTCCGCGCTCTACGGGATGGGCGGGAGGTACCGCCGGGCCATGTGAACCATCCAAGCGACAGGAAGATATCATGAGCGAGCCGTTGACCTGCCTGAGCGAAGAGGAGTCGGCCTTCCGCGAGACGGTGGCCGATTTCGCGAAGCACGAGATCGCGCCCCGGGTGAAGGCCATGGACGAAAGCCAGGAGATGCCCGGGGACCTCGTGAAGAAGTTCTTCGACCTGGACATCATGGGTATCGAGGTGCCGGAGCAGTATGGCGGCGCGGGGTCCACCTTCTTCAATGCGATCCTGGTGGTGGAGGAGCTCTCCAAGGTGGACCCCTCCGTGGGTGTCCTGGTGGACGTTCAGAACACCCTGGTGAACAACTGCCTCCTGCGCTGGGGCACGGAAGCCCAGAAGGACAAGTATCTGTCCCGGCTCAGCCGGAAGTGTGTGGGCGCCTATTCGCTCTCCGAATCGAGTTCCGGCTCCGACGCTTTCTCCCTGAAGTGCAGGGCCGTTCCGGCGGAGGACGGCTACGCCGTCAACGGCACCAAGCTCTGGACCACCAATGGACAGGAGGCGGAGATCTTCATTCTCTTCGCCACCGTGGATCCGAGCCTGGGACACAAGGGGATCACGGCCTTCATCGTCGAGCGCGGCACGCCAGGCTTTGCGGTGGGCAAGAAGGAGAACAAGCTGGGTATCCGCGCCAGCTCCACCTGCGAGCTGTCCTTCACGGATGTGCGTCTTCCGAAGGACAGCGTGCTGGGCGCCGTCGGCCAGGGCTACAAGGTGGCCATCGAGACCCTGGACGAGGGACGCATCGGCATCGCGGCGCAGATGCTGGGTCTGGCTGAAGGTGCCTTCGCCTGCGCGCTGGCCTACGCGAAGGAGCGGCGGCAGTTCGGGGAACCCATCTTCCACTTCCAGGCCGTGCAATTGCGGCTCGCGGAGATGGCCAGCCGCATCGAGGCGGCGCGCCTCGTGACCTACAACGCGGCGAGGCTCAAGGATGCGCGCAAGTCCTTCGTGAAGGAAGCCGCCATGGCCAAGTACCTCACCAGCCAGACGGCGGAATGGGTGGCAAGCGAGTCCCTGGAACTCTTCGGAGGCTACGGCTTCACCAAGGACTATCCAGCGGAGAAGTACTTCCGCGATTCCAAGATCGGGAAGATCTACGAAGGCACCACCTTCATGCAACTCCTCACCATCGCCAAGCTGCTGTAGATGGAGGTCCCATGCCCGTTCACGTGAAGGTCGAGGCCGGCGTCGCCAGGGTGACCATGGATCGCCAGGAGGCCCTCAATGCTTTGAATGCGGAGATGCTGGATGGCCTGGAAGCAGCTTTCACATCGCTGGCCGAAGACGCTTCGCTCCGGGTCGTGATCCTGACGGGCGCTGGGAAGGCCTTTGCCGCGGGCGGTGACATCAAGGTCATGGCCGAGCTGGACCCGAACCTGGCCCAGGTCTTCGCCACGCGCGGACAGAACGTCTTCGATCGCATCGCTGATTTCCCGCATCCGGTCATCGGTGCCATCAACGGTTTTGCGCTGGGCGGGGGTTGTGAGCTGGCCCTCGCCTGCGATTTCCGGATCGCCAGCGAGACAGCGAAAGTAGGCCAGCCCGAGGTGGGCCTTGGCCTCATCCCAGGGTACGGCGGAACCCAGCGCCTGGCGCGTCTGGTAGGTCCTTCCACCGCGAAGTACCTGATCTTCACCGGCGAGCTCATCTCCGCCACCAAGGCCATGGGAATTGGCCTGATCGATGAAGTGGTGCCCGCCGAGCACCTGATGGCCAGGTGCGAGGAGATCGCCGGAGTGATCGCTGCCAAGGCACCGGTCGCCGTGACCCTGAGCAAGCAGGCGGTGGATCTGGGACTGGAAACGACCCTGATCCATGGCTTGAATCTCGAGGCTGAACTCTTTGCCAAGTCCTTCCGAACCGCGGACCGGAAAGCAGGGCTGACCGCATTCATTCAGAAGCGTACAGCACAATTCAACGGTATGTGAACGGAGCGGAACCATGGACCTGAACGCCAGATTCCACAACGTCGCCGTGGTCGGCGCCGCCGGCAAGATGGGCAGCGGGATCTCGCTGCTCCTGGCCCGGGAATTGACCTTCCGGGCTCTGGAAGATCCTTCCGGTTCCTACACACTGAATCTGATCGATCTCAACGAGGCCATGCTCGAAGGGCTGCTCCGCTACCTGCAGGAGCACGGCGCCCGGGAAGCGGAAAAACATATGGACCGCCTCCGGCGGGTCTGCGGTGCGGAGGATGCGGTCCAGGTCTTCGTCCGCGAGATGATGGCGCGGATCCGGACGGGGACTTCACTGCCTTTGGCGCAGGATGCGCGCATGGTCTTCGAGGCGGCCTTCGAGAACGAGGCGCTCAAGATCCGCATCTACCGTGAGCTGGCCGCCCTCTGCTCGTCGGAGACATACTTCTTCTCCAATACATCTTCCATTCCTTTGCGCGTCATGAGCGAGGCCAGTGGACTGCAGGGCCGCCTCATCGGATTCCACTTCTACAATCCTTCGGCCGTGCAGAAGCTGATCGAGCTGATCACGCCCAGCGATTGCCGGGAGGATCTGAAAGCACTTTCCCTGGAAATCGCCGAGACCATGGGCAAGATCGTGGTGCCCTCCAACGATATCGCCGGTTTCATCGGCAACGGCCACCTCATGCGCGATGGCCTCCACGCCATAGCGGAGGTGGAGCGGCTTGCACCGGAACATGGCTTCCACCAATCAGTGTTCATGGTGGACCGCGTCTCCAGGGACTGGCTGCTGCGGCCCATGGGCATTTTCCAGCTCATGGACTACGTGGGGCTCGATGTCTTCCAGTTGATCCTCAACGTGATGAACAAGCACCTGGATGAGCACCTGCACAGCGATCTCATCGATCGTCTGGTGGCGCGGGGGCTCAAGGGCGGCGAGACCCTCGATGGCGCCCAGAGGGATGGCTTCTTCCACTACGAGAAGACCCGGCCCATCGCCGTAATGAATCCAGATACTGGCGACTACGTGTCCCTGGAGCGGCCCTGGGCGCAGGAGGCTCTGGCGCGGCTGGGTGAGCACCCGGAACCGGCCCTTAACTGGAAGGCTCTCAAGGGAGATCCGGAACGCGAGACGAAGCTGAGGACCTACTTCGCCAAGTTCAAGGCGTGGCCTTCGCTGGGCGCGGACTTGGCCCTGCGCCATCTCCGGGCCGACCGGGAGCGAGCCCTGAGGCTGGTGGAGCAGGGCGTTGCGGTTCGTGCCGAGGATGTGAACCGGGTCCTCCAAATGGGATTCATGCACCTCTACGGACCTGTCCTGGACTATCTTTTCGAGAGTGAACGATGCGCATCGGAGGCTGGGATATCCAGATCGTAAGCGGCGGCACCTTCCGCCTGGATGGCGGAGCCATGTTCGGCACGGTACCGAAAATGGTATGGAACCCGCTCATGCCCGCCGACGAGGAGAACCGCATCCTCATGGGCACCAACTGTCTCTTGCTGCGAGGTGAAACGGCGGGTCGATCCCACGTGATCCTTGTGGATACCGGCAATGGCGACAAGGAATCCGAAGCGTTCCGGGATCGCTTTCAGATCCAAGGTCCGGGCATTCTAGACACGAGCCTCGCGCGGCACGGAGTGAAGCCCGAGGACGTGACACTCCTGGTGCTCACCCATCTCCACTTCGATCACGCGGGCGGCGCCACGCGGATCGATGAGCGCGGCGAGCTCGTGCCCAGCTTCCCCAAGGCCCGCGTGGTGGTCCAGAAGCGGGATCTGATGGATGCGAAGCGGCCGAACCTGCGCGTGAAGGCCAGCTACTTCCCCAAGAACTGGGAGCCGCTGGAAGCCGCGGGGCTCTTGGATACGCTGGATGGTCCGGCGGAACTGCTGCCGGGTCTATCGGTCCGCATGGTCCCAGGTCACATCGCGGGGCTTCAAATGGTCGTCGTGGAAAGCAATGGCAAGAAGCTCTTCTTCCCGGCGGATCTCATTCCCACCTCGCGTCACATCCAGCCTGCCTGGGTCATGGGCTACGATCTCGACGTGGTGACGTGCGTGAATGAGCGGCTCAAGCTGCTCGAGGAAGTCACCGGCACCGGCGCTGTGCTCGTCTTCGAGCATGATCCGGATGTACCCGTGGGAACCGTGAGCCAGGATGCCAAGGGCCGGTACGTGGTGACTCCCGTGATATCCCAGCGATTCGAAGAATTGGTGAGAG
The DNA here is from genome assembly GCA_002319925.1 of Holophagaceae bacterium UBA1801. Classification (GTDB taxonomy): domain Bacteria; phylum Acidobacteriota; class Holophagae; order Holophagales; family Holophagaceae; genus UBA1801. The sequence continues at coordinate 59,439 of DCFP01000135.1, forward strand.
TCACTATTTAGGCGGATGCTGAAGGTGGTTCGATCAACCGACCAATTGGGCCAGCGCAGTTTCCTTCAGGCCCTTCAGATCCAGTTTTCCCGTACCCAGCAAGGGCAGCTCATCCACGGCCACATAGCCGTCCGGCGCGGGTTTCCAGAGATTGGGGAGGGTGCTCTCCGCCATGTGGCGCTGGAGTGATTCGGCATCCGTCGCATGCTTGTTGAAGACCACCACGATGCGCTCACCCTTCTTCTCGTCGGGAACAGCGGTCACGGCCACGACTCCGGTCTGGCCCAGACGGCTGTGGAGCTCGTCCTCCACGACGCCGTGGGGCACCATCTCGCCGCCGATCTTGCTGAAGCGCGAGAGCCGGTCAGTGATGCGGATGAAGCCGTCCTCGTCCATGACGCCGATGTCGCCCGTCACGTACCAGCCATCGCGCAACACTTCAGCGGTTTTCTCAGGCTTGTTCAGGTAGCCGACCATGACATTGGGCCCCTTCACCAGCATCAATCCGGGGTTGCCGGGCTTCAGCTCTGCGTTGCTGTCCGGATCCACGACCTTGATGACCACCCCGGGGATGGGATGTCCCACGCTGCCGCTCTTGGAGCCGTACTGGCGCACGTGATCCATCTCCACGTCCGGCAGGGAGAGGGTGATCACGGGAGCCAGCTCCGTGGCGCCATAACCTTCCAGGGGGCGGATGCCGAAACGTTCCTCGAAGGCGTCGGCCATCTTGGGCTTGAGCTTCTCGGCACCGGTGATGACAAGCCGCAGTGTCTGGAAATCCTCCTTCTTCGCGCGGCGCAGGTAGGCCATGAGGAAGGTGGGCGTGGCGAGAAGCAGGGTGGATTTGTGCTCGGAGACGAGCTGCGCGATCTTCGCGCCGTCCATGGGGTTCGGATGGTAGACCACGGAGAAGCCCGACACCAGCGGGAACCAGAGGGTTCCCGTGAATCCGAGCGAATGGAAGAAGGGCAGGGCGGAGCAGATGTTGTCGTGGCCGCTCACCCGGAAGACCATGCGCATGGCCTCGATGTTGGACATGATGTTGTGGTGGCTGAGCATGACGCCCTTGGGCTCGCCGGTGCTGCCCGAGGAGAAGATCACGGTGGCCACGCTGTCGGCGGTGAATCCCTCGCGCCCGCACAGGAGGCGCGGTGGAAGGAAGCGGGCTTTCAGGAAGGCGGAGAGTTTTTCCTTGGCGCTCAGGTTCGTCTGGAGGTCTTCCAGCAGAAGCAGTCCATCCAGGGATTCCAGCGCGGGCATCTTCTCAAGGAAGGCCTTCGAGGTGAGGATCGTCGTGATACCGCACTGCTCGATGGCCGACTTGAGCGAGCCTTCAGCGGCGGTGTAGTTGAGGTTCACGGGGATCTTGCCCGCCAGCATAAGCGCGAGGTTCGCCATCACGCCGCCCGCAGAAGGGGGCAGCAGCAGGCCCACGTGGGAGGCGGGACCCAGCCGCAGCTCCAGTTTTCCGGCCAGGATCAGCGATCCGATCAGGGCGCGGCCATAGGTGAATTCCCTGCCTGAGCTGTCGGCGATGGCCTGGCGCCGCCAGTTCTGGCGTGCCGCACGGATGAAGTTCTCCTCCAGGGAATGGCGCTTGGGTTTGCGGGATTCGAAGTAGTCGCAGGAGAGTTCCGCCACCTTCTGCCGTACCTCCATGGCCGTGCTCGTGGCGGGCAGGGGCTTGCCGAAGAGGATGGTCACGGGATAGCGGGTGAAGGCAGGCACGCGCGAGAGCATGCGGCCGTGGGCATAGGACAGGATGCTGCCCCAGGCGCCGCCGATGTAGACGGGGATGATCGGGTAATTGGTGCCCTTGACGATGCGCTCGAAACCCCCGCGGAATTCCCGCAGCATGCCGGAGCGGGTGAGTTCCCCTTCGGCGAAGATGCACACCACGAAACCCGCGTCCATGGCGGATCGGGCTTGTTTCATGAATTCCAGCAGTTCCCGCTTCCCATCGCTGGAGGAGACGGGAATGACGCCCATGAGCTTGAAGAGCCAGCGCAGCATCGGTGTGTTGTAGAAGCGCCGCTCCATGACGAAACGGAGCCGCCGCTGGCTCGTGGCGGACAGCAGCAGCGCGTCCATCCAGGTCACGTGGTTGGGAATGAGCAGGGCCGGACCTTCCATGGGCAGGTTCTCGCCGCCGATGATCCGAAGGCGGTAGAACACGCGCATGGTGACCAGTGCGAAGAAACGCACCAGGAAATCGGGTAGTACCCAGAAACAGGCCAGGGTGAAAAGCACCGTGATCACACCAATGACACTGAAGCCCTGGGCCGCCGACATGCCCAGGGGACCGCTCAGGAACCAGGTGAGCCCCGAGGCAAGCAGGATGGCCACCCAGTTAATGAAATTGGCCGCGGCGAGCACCTCGCCCCGCTTGGTCGGTTCGGCCCTGAACTGGATGAAGGTCTGCAATGGCAGGCTGTAGAGACCTGCGGAAATGCCCATCAGCACCAGAATCAGAATGCAGGAAGGCACCGTGGCGGGAATGGCGTGGAGCAGGATCGACGAAATCGTGAGCCCCGCGGCACCCATGGGCACGATGCCGAATTCCACGTTGCGTCCGGAAAGCTTCGCCGCCAGCAGGGAGCCGATGCCGATGCCGGAAGCGGCGGCCAAGAAGAGATAGCCGCTGTGCGCCTCCGTGAGACCCAGGGTCTGGATGCCGTAGGGGATGAGGTTGAGCTGGACGTAGGCGCCCACAAGCATGAAGTAGGCCTGGCCGATGATCGTCAGCAGCAGGTAGCGGTCCTGGCTGATGTGCGCGATCGTGTGGAAGATGCCCGTGGGCATTAGAGCCACTCTGCGGTGCGCGTCGGCCCTCGGTGTGGTCTCGATGCCGCTGGCGAAGCCCAGGCCGAGGATGGCCGTGCCCAGGCACACTAGACCGGCGATCCAGTAGCGATCGTGCGTCAGGTCCGGCAGGGCTGAGGCCACGACGGTACCCGCGATGATCGCCAGGTAGGTAAAGGCTTCGATCACGCCATTGGCGCGAGAGAGCTGTTCTCGCTCAGTGAGTTCGGGAATCACGCCGTACTTGGCGGGCGAAAAGAAGGCACTGTGGGTGGCCATCAGGAAGATCACGGCGTAGAGCGCGTTGTGCCAACCAAAGGCGAAGACGGCCACGGCCAGGCCCGTCACCAGCACCTCGATCCCCTTGATCGCCACGATGAAGCGCGACTTGCGCAAACGGTCCGCAAGGGATCCTGCAGGCGCGGAGAAGATCAGGAAGGGCAGCACGAAGGCAGCGCCGATGCCCGCCGTGATGACCCCTGCGTGACGGGTCCCCTGGGCGCTGATGAGACAGAAGATGATCAGGAGCTTGAGGACATTGTCATTCATGGCCCCCAGGAACTGGGTGGCATTGAGGCGATGGAAGGAGCGGCTGAGGCGGTTGGAGGTGGGGGCCATGGTCGAATCATAACGGGCGAGGACTCATTCTGAAATCGCAGGACAATTGAGGCGGGAAAGCCGGACCCTTGACAAACCACACACCATCTTGGCGGTGAATTTTTTTTCGGACGCTAAACGGATTCACTCCTCCCGCAGCACTTCCAGGGGTTTGTGGTGCAGCACGCGGCGGCTGCCCGCGAGGCCCACGGCCAGGGTGAGGGCCGATGACGCCGCGATCAGCATCAGGCCCAGGACCGGGCTCGGGTGACTCTCCAGTTCCAGAACCTGCGTGGCGTAGAGCCTGGCGCCGATCCAAGCAATGACGCTGGCAAGGGCGGCGGAACTCCCACCCAGGGCCAGGAACTCCCACCAGAGGCTCTGGTGGATGATGCGATCCGAAGCGCCGATGGCGCGCAGCAGCGCCACGTCCCGGGCGCGGCCCGCGCGCCCCGCGAGGAGGCTGGCGCCTAGTACCAGCAGAGCCGAGGCCAGCATCAGGGAGGCCAGTGACCGGGTCACCAGCGCGATGAGATCCAGGATGCGCTCCACGCGCTCCACCATCTCCGCGATGTCCACCACCGTGATAGTTGGATGCTGCAGCACGATCTGGCTCTGGAGCCGCGAACGGGTAGCGGCGTCGTCCACCTCAGCGGCGAGGATATGCGTGGCGGGCAACCCTTCCAGCAGTGAAGGGTGCAAGAGGATGAAGAAGTTCACCTGGAAGGTGGCCCAGCGGACTTTCCGAAGGCTGGTGACCTTCGCGCGGATCTCCTGGCCCTGCACATCGAAGACCAATTCGTCGCCGAGCTTCACGCCCCACTCCGTCGCGTAGCCCTGATCCAGGCTGGCTTCAGCTCTCGGTCTTCCGTCATCGGGCCAGAAGGCACCAGCCACCACTTCCTCGGATTCCGCCAGATGCGTTCGCCAGCTCAGATTCTGCTCCCGGGGCGGATGGCCATCCCGGGCCGTGCCCTGCGCATTGCGGCCCGCGATGGTCAGCAGCCGCGCTCGCACCATGGGACCGTCCATGACCGTGTGCCCACTGGCCGCCTCCAACCGTTTCGAAATATCCGGAATCACCTCCGGCGGCACATCCACCAAGAAGATATTGGGGCGCTTCCCAGCGCCGCGCTGGGCGGCCAGGGGCGCCACGAGGTCATCCTTCACGAACTGGGAGGCGAGGATCAGGAACACCGCCAGGCCCATGACGGACATGAGCAGAGCCGAGAGCCCAGGGCGCGCCCCGAGCTGGCCCAGTCCCAGCTTGGGCGCCAGCGGGAGACGATTCAGCATGCGGCGATAGATGGACACCAGGAGGCGCGCGAGGCCGAACAGACCGCCGAAGAGGCCCATCAGCACCAGCACGGTGCCGATACCCGCCTTCAAGGTCGGCGCGTTGCGGATGACGAGGAGCGAGGCAACGCCCGCGGCGGTTAATCTTCCCGCCAAGGCGGTGAAGTGATGGATGAGCCGGGGTTCGGGTCCTTCGCGCAGCATGGCCAGGGGCCGGACGGAGGCCAGGCGCAGGAAGGATGGGATCATGAGCAGGGCCAGGGCCAGGATGGT
>DCFP01000182.1:0-175 GCA_002319925.1 Holophagaceae bacterium UBA1801
CGCTGCTGGGCCGCATGCCTTCCGCTGTGGGCTACCAGCCGACGCTGGCCACGGAAATGGGCGAGCTGCAGGAACGCATCACCTCCACAAAGAAGGGCTCCATTACGTCCATTCAGGCCGTCTACGTGCCAGCTGACGACTACACCGATCCCGCGCCGGCCACCACCTTCGCCCA
>DCFP01000182.1:422-708 GCA_002319925.1 Holophagaceae bacterium UBA1801
CGGCCACCACCTTCGCCCACCTGGATGCCACCACGAACCTGAGCCGTGAGCTCTCCGCGCTCGGCATCTACCCTGCGGTGGACCCCCTCGCTTCCACCAGCCGCCTGCTGGATCCGCGCGTGCTGGGCGAGGAGCACTACAACACCGCCATGCGTGTGAAGGCCATCCTGCAGAAGTACAAGGAGCTCCAGGACATCATCGCCATTCTGGGCATGGACGAGCTCTCCGACGAAGACAAGATGAACGTGGCCCGCGCCCGCAAGATCCAGCGCTTCCTCAGCCAGCC
>DCFP01000182.1:981-1111 GCA_002319925.1 Holophagaceae bacterium UBA1801
CAGCCCTTCCACGTGGCCGAAACCTTCACGGGCATGGCCGGCAAGTACGTGAAGTTGGCGGACACGATCAGGGGCTTCAAGGAGATCTGCGACGGCAAGTGGGATCACCTGCCCGAGCAGGCCTTCTACA
>DCFP01000182.1:1372-10000 GCA_002319925.1 Holophagaceae bacterium UBA1801
TCTACATGGTCGGCACCATCGAGGACGCTGCGGAGAAGGCCGAGAAACTAGCGGCTCAGGTTTAGGATGAACGACATGTCGGACCACATTCTTCTCGAAGTGGTGACTCCCGAGCACCGCGTGCTGAGCATGCACGTTTCGGAGCTGCAGTTCCGCACCGCCAACCGTGGCTACTACGGAATCCTGCCTGGCCATACGCCCGTCCTCACGCCACTGGGCAATGGCCTTCTCTATTACACACATAACGAGGAAAAGCGCTGGCTGACCGTGTTCGGAGGCTTCGCGGAGGTGGGCTCCGAACACGTCACCATTCTGGCTCGCGTCTCGGAAACCCCCGACATGCTAGATCTGGAGCAGGTGAAGGCAGAGCGGGCCCAGATCGAGAAGCGCATCAAGGATGCCCAGACCCCCGAGGATCTGGTCAAAGAGCAGGCTCTGCTTGAGGCCAGTCTCGTCCGGCTTCAGGCGCTCGGCCAGTCCCCGGACCACTGAGCAGGAGCCGCCGAGAAATAGCAAGTACCTGGCTATTTCTTGGCGGTTCCCAAGGATGCGGACATCATCCGTACGCCCAAATCATCCTGATGCAGCGGCTCACCAGACGTAGCGTTCGTCCTGGTTCAAGAGTCGCAGCTTGGGGTGTTTCAAGGCGTCCAGCTGCGGCATCATGATGGGCCGCTCACCCGGCGTAAGGTGGTAGATCGCCACGGGCACGTCCTTTTTCAGCTTCTTCAGCTCCGCTCCCAGCTTGGCGGGTGTCAAGTGCTTGGAAGCCTCCGCAAGCCAGGCCTGCTCGTTGGGGAAGCTGGCTTCCGTGATGAAGAAGGAAAGCTTCTGGGTGGCATTCGCAAGGGCGTACACCGCGTCCGTTTCCGCGGTATCGGATGTGAAGATGAAAGCGGAATGATCATCCTCCACGCGATAGCCCACGCAGGGCACCAGATGGTTCACGGGAACGGGCGTGATGTGCAGACCTTCCACCTCGTAGATCTCGCCAGGGACGATTTCCGAGTAGCGGATGACGGGTTTGTCTGGGCTGGGAATCACCGAGAAATCAGGCCAGAGTTCATCGTTGAACAAGTGGCGTCGCAGCGCGTCGAGGGTCTCGGGGAGCGCGTGAATCTCCACCGGCACTTCCACGTGGCCGAAAATGTTCTTTGTGAAGAACGGCAGAGTGCAGATGTGATCCAGGTGGGAGTGAGAGAGGAAGATGTGCCTGATCGCAATCTGCTCGGAAAGCCGCAACGCCAGGGTCAGAGAGCCCGCATCGATGGCCACGCGTCCGTTCACGAGCAGGCCTGTGAGGCGTTCCCCCTCGGCCTCGCCGCCCGAACAGCCTAGAACCCTGAGTTCCATATCTCCTCTGGAATTGCAGCCATCATAGCCACAACTGACACTATGCACCAAGGGCGCCATCTTGGAGCGCAGCACATTTCAGTAGCCAGGGGCCACTAGAACCGGATCCCTCCGTAGAGGCCGATCTGGTAGTCAGGGGCCAGGGATTTGCGAATGTCGTCGGCACTGGAGCCCATACTGACATTTCCCTGCTTGGTCATGGGAATGGCGACCTCGAAACCGACAATGGGTTTCACGGATCCAGTGTTGAAAGTATAGCCAACGCCCGCAGTGAGCCAGGGGCGAGTGAAGGTCGTGCTTCCGTCAACCACCCCGTATGCGGATTCCGTGGTCAATCGCTCACGCCGGATATCGATTCCAGCATGGAGATTGACTAAGGACTTCCAATCCACCTGAGCTCCAACCGCGACGTATTCGCTGCCGAATCTCCCAGAATTGAACCCATTCACCACAAGATCCGTTTTGGAGGTTGGATGATAGGTTGCCGTGAGACCAACTTCCGCCGCATTGAAGTTCAGCACGGTATAACTGCCTCGGATGCCGTAACCAGAGGGTTTAACCGCGTCAAAATTGTAAAAGCCCACGGATTGTGAGCTGCCAACCTGCCTGTCGAGGATGAGACCGACTTCGCTGGCCCGCGCCGGCAGCGCGGCTAAAACCGCACCCACCAAGGCTACAGACACCAGGAACCTCATTACTCCCCCCGCGAAGCGCCTCGTCCATGGTCCCCGGGTTTGGCGACCGGGTCAAGGACAACTCCAGCTTGGATAAAAAAGGGGTGAATGTGTAAGTCCTGTACCAACTGTAGACTGGGTATATCGAGGCTGGCATGAGAGATCACCTGCATTATTTGATGCTGGACGGATTCGATCCAGACACCGGGGAACTCACCCTCCGGATAGGGCTTGTTGCCGCTTCTGAATTGGCCCCTTCGGTTTTGCGATTGAAGCTATTTCTAGGCAGGCCCGGAGACCCGATCCAACCCCTCCGGAGAGAACTTCAAACCCATGTCCAGATGCCCATACCGCCCTTATGGGACAAGGGATTGAAGGTCATCATTCGCGCCATCGAGGATGAACTAGCCACTCCCCAAGGCCGCAATCCCCAGCGCTACCTCTGGGTCCAGACCCAGATCCTCCATCCCACGGATGAACGGCGGGGAACGCTCAACCATCCGGTCAATCGTCAAATCGAAGTCCTTTGGGATTGGGCCCAGCGCATGGAACAGGAAGGAGAAGCCATCAGGACCATCGAGATCCTGGAAAGGCTGCTATTGCTGGCTCCCCAACACACCTTGGCACTGGCGAGGCTTTCATCCTTGCTGCGAGAACAGGGAATGATCGAGGAGATGCTCGATATCGTTGAGCGGTGGCTCTCGGTTCAGCCCGAGGACATCAACGCCAAACTTTGCCAGGGCGAAGCCTTGCTCCACCTGGAACGCCATGCCGAAGCCCTTGCCGTCTTTTCGGAGATCCTCAAGTCGAATCCGATGCATGCCCTGGCACATTTGGGGGCGGCCCAAGCGAAGATCTACGGAGGTGGCGATCCCTGCCCTCACCTGGATGCTGCTATTGAACTTAACCGTGACAGTGCCTTGTCGGTCCTTCGCGAGACCTACGATTTCCGAGTGCTTGTGCCCATCCGAGGAGAACCCACCTACTCTGTCTCTGAACTTCCGAGTTTACTGGGGGTGACAGCCGGTGAGGTGAATGCCTTGGCCCAGAACCACGGGCTGCCGCACCAAAACGGTGAGATCCGGGAATCTGCGCTTTCGCTGTGGGTTTCCCTCCAGAATCGGTACCAACTGCTGCCTATTGGTCTGCATTGGTTAGCGCCTACTCCGCGGCACATCCCTGAGATACCCTGAACACCTGCCCCAGTACGCCGCGCTTAGCGGTACTCCTCCACCCAGCGCCTGAGGTGCCCGATGACCGCTCTATTGACGACCCAGCTTCCTTTCCCCGTGCGCCGCGGCAAAGTGAGGGATGTCTACGATCTCAGCGAGCATTTGCTCATCGTGGCCACGGACCGCATTTCCGCCTTCGATGTAGTGATGGATCAAGGCATTCCCGGCAAGGGCCGCATTCTCACGCAGGTTGCCAATTTCTGGTTTGAAGCCACCAAGGACATCATCCCCAATCATCTGATCGCCACGAAGGTTGCGGAGTATCCTGCCAGCCTGAGATCCCACGCAGACCAGTTGGAAGAGCGCTCCATCCTGGTTCGGCGCACCAAGGTTGTCCCCATCGAGTGCGTCGTGAGAGGGTACCTTGCGGGGTCTGGCCTGAAGGAATACAAAGCCGCAGGAACCGTCTGCGGTATCGCTTTGCCGCCTGGTCTCAAGATGGCCGATCGGCTTCCTGAGCCGATCTTCACGCCCTCCACCAAGGCGGAGGTGGGGCATGATGAAAACATCACCTTCGAACGCATGGTGTCCATCGTGGGCCGGGACGTGGCCACCCAATTGAAGGATCTCAGCCTCGCGCTCTACAAGCGGGGAACCGAATTGGCCCGGGAGCGGGGAATCATCCTTGCCGACACGAAGTTCGAGTTCGGCCTCTTGCCGGATGGCGGAATGATTCTCATCGACGAGGCGTTGACTCCCGATTCCAGCCGGTATTGGTTGAGGGATCAATATCAACCGGGCGTGAATCCGCCCAGCCTCGACAAACAATTCCTTCGCGATTACTTGGAAACCTTGAAGGACTGGAACAAGCAGGCTCCCCCCCCCCAACTTCCTGCGAGTGTCATCGAGGGCGTCCTGGAACGCTACAGGGATTTGGCCAATCGCTTCGGCATCCTTGCCTAGTTCACGATTTCAACGGGCCCCAAGCCAGTGGTTTTCAATTGGGCGCCATCCTCGGAACCCGTCACAAAATAATGGGTGTTGACTGGGTCGAACATCCTTTCAAAAAAGCCCTGGAGATCGCTGGGCCTTATGCGGTCAGCGGGTTCGTCGGGATTCCCTTCCAGCAAAGCCCTGGTCGCCAGTGCATCCGCCAATAGCTTTGGATGGAGATTCAGATTGTAATTCGTGTCGATCCACCGCTCCTTGAGACGCGACAGCTCCGATTCTGGGATGGTCGATTTTCGCGAGCGAGCCAATAGATCATTAAGCGTTTCCATGATGGCTGGAAGGCCAACGCCTTCCCTGGCCGTGGCCGTGAGAATCCACGTGCCGTTGGGATAGGCAGTGAGCTCAACTTTGGCCAGGTTGGCCGGCGGTACGGTTTCGAACGCCTGTCTCAAGAACCCAGTCCCGATTTCGTATATCGATGATGGGGTCGCGCCATTGATTTCAATGCAGCCACCGGCCTTGATTTCCACCTGCTTGCTTGGTGTGTGCACAAACCAAGTGCGGATCGTTGCGGACGGAGCTGGGGTGGTTCCCGTCGAGGGCATAGCGGCCTCATCTTTCCCGGGTGCCCATGCGCCAAGGTGAAGCATCGTGAGCTGTCTCGCTTGGGAAACGCTGACATCACCTTGGATGACCAGCACCGACCTCTCTGGCCTGAGAACACGCTTGAGCAGTGTCCTCAGGTCCGCCACTTCGATCCTGTTCAGGATGGAGGGTTCGGGCAGAACCATTCCATCGGGGTTCCCAATGACTCGATTGAATGCGTCTTCCGCGAGTTGCCGGTGAGACTTCGTTAAGTAACCTTGGATGGTCCGCTGGCGCAAGGCCTCGACCTGCGCCCCTTCGAGGTCCGGTCGGGTCACGGCCATGGCCAAGCTTTCGATAGCCGCTTCCTGGTTCTGGTTATCGGATAGAACGGACCATGCGAAATACCTGGGGCGCGCGTAAAAGGAAAAACGAAGGGCTCGGTCCTCAAGAAATCCTTGAAAGGCTGATCGTGTGGAAGTGCTTACTCCGCCTGCCTTCAGGGCTTCACCAAGAAATCCTCCCAGGCCTTCTTTCCCATTCTGTTCCTCGCTATGGTTCCATTCGGTTCTCAGTTCAAATCGAACCAGCGGTGAATCGTGGTTCTCGGAAAGAATCACCCGCAATCCATTGGGTAGCCGGAATTCCTGTAGACCAGATGCACCATACACGGACGAAACTGCGATCAAGACTGGAACAAGAACCCTGGATTTCACGGCTTCACCTGCGATTCCAGCAATTTGAGCGCCTGCTCTTTCTCATTTGGGGGCAACATCCTGAACTGCCTCAGAGTCTCCCGAATGACGGCCTCCGCCTGACCAGGGCTCTCGCGCTTGGCTTCCAAAATCTTTTTCAGCACCTCGACCATCCGTTTTTCCAGGGGATCCTGGGGTGAATAGATCGGATCCGGTTCCAGGGCCACAACTGTGCATTGATCAGCCCCGAGGTACTTCTGCGCGACCCGCTGAATTTCCTGAGGCGTAAAATCCTGCTTGATCTGGAAAGGCCGGAACGCCAACCGCCAGTCGCCGCCCTCACACAAGGCCGTCCCCAGCAATTCCGCCAATTGAGCCGAGTCTTCCTGAGCCATCAACGTCTCGACTTCCAATTGCCGCTGTGCGCGATGGATTTCTCCATCAAGGAAGGCGCCACGTTGAAGGTGGATCAATTCACCCTGAGTGATCTGCTCCAATTCGGACAAATCATGAAGGATGGCGGGACGAGCCTCGATCAATAGCAGATTGGTCGAGCGTCCCCCTGGAACGCCTACCTTCACGGAAATGTCGTCCGCGAGATGGCGATCACCTTCCATCTTCAGGGGCAGCCGGGATGTCCGTCCACCACCTAGCATTTGAGCAAGCACCTGCAAGGGAAAATGATCCGGATGGCTGATGGGCGGAATTCGCCATCCTATGAAAAGCCTCTTTTCACTAGACAAGCTGGCTTGCAACCGCCGTGGGCCTGGGAAACCCGAAAGTGGAAACGACTCCCCATCTTTGTGATCCGCTTCCCTCCCAGCCGATCGTATGGCGCCAAAATGTTTTTCGAGGCTCGGCTGCAACTCCTGCATTCTCACATCTCCAACCATTACGAGAACGAGGTGTTCGGGAGCCGCAGCTGTTCGCGCATAGGCGCGCATTGCCGACCACGTCAGCGCCTCCAAGGAGGGCCTTTGGACACTATCAGCCTGTGCGTAAGGCTGCCCGGAGAGAGCGGCATTCAAGATCACATCAAGGGCCGCACGGTTTTGTCCCTCGCGGCCCTGCATTTCATTAAGCAGCTGTTCCCGCTCAATCGGAAAACGCGCAAGAAGGGGAGCGTTCAATCGATTTGCCAGGAAGTGCAGATACGCATCCAGGTTGGCTTTTGGCACATCCGCGCCAAACGAAAGGAAGTCGGCGGAGGACTCGGTCTCGCGCCGAGCAACATTCATGTCATCGCGGGGATCCTTCGCTTGACCCTTCTCTGCTAATCCTCGAATCTTCTCGAAGATCGATCGGTGGAGTGCTTCCAGATCCAGGATTTCGGAAGAGCTTGGTTCCGAAGCCAGCCGAGTCTGCTGCAGTTTTTCCCTTCGTACGGACTCGAAAGCGCCTTCCTCCGATGCAAGCAAAGCCACCAATTCTTTTCCATTGCTCGGTTCACCTTCCAAAGGAGAACCAAACAGGCAACGCGCCAATAGATCGGCAGAAACTGGAGGTAATGGCTGTGTATCCGCACGCCCAGTCTGCATAAACAATCGCACGTGAACGGCACTCTTACCCGGTCGTTCGACCAGTATAACCTTCACGCCATTTTTAAGATCCTGCTCTTGGACATCTGGAAGGAGACTTTGCGCAGATAATGACGCGCTCAGGCACCACAGTAGAAATAGAACGCTTAGGACCACACGGATGAGTCGCATTCCTTCAGGGTAACTCACTCCCGAATGGTGATGGTTCCGTTGGTGGTCTTGAGATTGATCTTCTGCAGCCGACCAGGAATCCTCAGACGAGCGCTTCGCTTGGAAAGGGTTATCACTTTCGCATCCGGAATCTTTATGTCGAGATTTCCATCCGTGCTGTCAGCGGTAATTTCTCCAGTGGCATCCCCCAGAGCGATATCAATGGAGCCATTGGTCGTTCCCAGAGAAATCCCTTCCCCCCAACCATTCAGGTTCTTGGCAAGGATGTTCCCATTGGTCGTTTCAGCTTCGATCTTTCCGCTCACATTGGTCAGCATCACCTGCCCATTCGTGGTGATCGCTTTAATCCGGGCTTCCAGGTCCCGTCCCTCTACGGACCCGTTCTTGGTCTCCACATAGGCTTCTCCCGTAACGTCCTTGACTTGGATATCGCCATTGGTCGTCTCGCAACGGGTATAGCCATCCACATAGGAGACAAACAGCGAACCGTTGATGGTCCGGAAATACCCGAGCAGTTTGCGTGGAACAAAAATCGTCATCTCGCAGCGCGGACTTGCGACGAGCCCCCAATCGAACGACCAAAAGGGCTGTTGGAAGGTCGTCTCGATATCCAGACCACCATTCTTCCGCTGGATGACCAGCTCCACGCGCCGCCGATCGGTGTCACGTATTTCCGCGGACATGTAGATTTCTTCCTTGTCCCAGCCCATGACATAGATATCGCCGTTCCGGTTCTTCACCCAAAAATTGGAACCCGATGCCAATTTTTCGGTTCGGATCAGGACCCGCGTGATGCCCGGGATGGATGGCGCGTCGGCAGATTCGGTGGATTCCGAAGATGGGGGAGGCGACTGCGCAAATAGTGGACCGTGTAGCGCGAGAGCCAGCAGCAGCGCAATGAAACGGACGGCATTCATGGATTCCCCTGAACCGAAAATCCCTGGACGTTGGATGCGCCTCCTAGGACTAGAAAAGGGTATCAAATCTCAGCCTGCTGTGATCTTCAAAGGTTTGAGATCTGAAATGGTAGAGTGAGCACTTTAATAACTTTCATCTATCCTTGGATAGACCAAAGCACTTATTCCCACTTTCCCACGATGATTGGATGAGTATGACCCCAGCACCCATACGTGTCGAGATTTTGCAATTACATCATGGGAAAGGGCTCCCTCTGCCTTCCCGTGCCACCACCCATGCGGCTGGGATGGATTTGCGTGCCGCCATACCCGAGAATGAAGAGTGGATCATTCCACCTCACGAATGGAAACTATTCCCAACGGGGATCGTGTTGGCCATCCCAGAGGGATATGAAGCGCAGGTCCGCCCTCGCTCAGGTCTTGCCTTGAAACATGGCATCACGGTCCTAAACGCGCCTGGAACGATTGATTCTGATTATCGAAATGAAATCATGGTCGTTCTGATAAACCACGGACACGAACCCTTCGAGGTAAACAGAGGAGATCGAATTGCTCAAATCTTGTTTGCACCC
>DCFP01000173.1:0-3346 GCA_002319925.1 Holophagaceae bacterium UBA1801
GAAGAGTGGTTCGTGGTGCGCAATGCCTTGATCGTGCTCGGGGAGATCACGGGACAGCAGAAGATCGGCGACCTGATTCCCTACCTGCGTCACGGGGACGCCCGCGTCCGGATCGCGGCCATCCGCACCGTGGGGCGCATCGGAGGACGGCAGGCGGAAGCCGCGCTGATCCCGCAGCTTGCCCAGAAGGATCCGAACATCCAGATGGAACTGCTCTTCATCCTCGACGAAATGAGGACCAAGCAGGCCGTGCCCGCGCTGATCGACCTGGTGAAGAACGGCCGGGGCAAGCTCAAGTCCGAACAGGAGAAGGTGCGGGAAAAGGCCGTGGAGGTGCTGGGCCACATGGAATCCGCTTCGGCGATTCCGGTCCTGGAAGAGCTGATCAGCCGCCGGCGCAGCTTCTTCCGGGAGACCAAGGAATCCCTGGAGATTCGCGCCGCCGCCCTCAAAGCTCTTCTGCATCTCGATTCCCAGGAAGCCCAGGAGGTCATCCACCGCGTGCTCGACGAGGAGCCGAAAGGCGCCGAAAAGGATGCGCTGGACCATGCCTTCACGGAGGCTTTGACCAACCTGGTGCCGAAGAAGTAGTGTCAAGCCATACAGGACTTAAAAATAAGTCGCAAACTCTCCGCGTTGCCATTAAACGCACCATGAAGACACGGAGGGCACGGAGCTATCGACCATCAGCCAGGCCAGTCGCTGAATGCAACCTTGCCGCCATCGGTAGGTAGGCCTGGCACCAATGTTGGGAGCTCCGTGAACTCAGTGCCTCAGTGGTGATCCGAACTTCCAGACAGCTTCACTTGCCGTATCTTTTAGCCGCTCGTTGGCACTCCAAGATTCGGCCCATGCCCACCGTGGAGTAAAATGGGCTTCGGAGCAGCCATGGAATTCGGGCGCAGCGGGTCCACCAATCCGGGCGTGGAAATCAAGCCGGGCCGCGCCATGCGGGCGCTCGGCGAGCTGCTGCGGATGCAGGACCTGGATCCCTTCACCCTCTTCGATGTGGCGCTGGAAATGCTCGTCCGGCAGTTCCTGGTGGACCATGCGCTGATCACGCGGCTCTCCCAGGGCAAGCTGGATACCTTCTGGTGGGTGGACGCGGGCCGTGGCGCCCGGGAGCCCATCGAGTTGCACCAGAGCCTCAACCTCTGTGAGCGCGTCCTGAAGGATCCCAGCGGCAGCCTCGCGCTGGGGACCGTGTATTCCTCGGAGGGTGGTCCCTGGCTGCGCGCCTTCGCTGGCGTCGTTCTGCAGGAAGGCAAACAGCGGGTGGGAACCCTGGCCGTGATCAACAGCCAGCCCTACGCCTTCCACGAGGAGGACCTGGGTTTCATGCGCTCCGTGGCGGGGCTCCTGGGCCGCGCACTGGAGATCGAGAACCTGAAGTACGAACTCCAAGTGGCCAGGGAATCCCTGGCCCTTTCCGCGGCGGTGGTGCAGGACAGCGCTCTGGAGAGCCCCATCACCGGGCTGCCCAACGGACGCTACCTGGATGTGTGGACGAAGAACCACATGCCCCATGCGCGGCGCCAGAAGGAAATTCTTTGCATGGCGCTTTGGGAGGATGTCTCCAAGGAACCTCGCATCCGCATGCTGCTGAACGTCGCCAAGGGCCTGCGGAGTGATGATCTCCTGGTGGAACTGGGCTCGCACCGCTACCTGCTGCTTCTGCCGCAGACGCCCCAGGAAGGCGCCAACCAATTGCTGGAACGCATTCACAACGAGCTGGGCCAGCCGTCCATGGGCGCCACGATCTGGCTGTCCGATCGCGACGATCTGCAGCTCCGGGGCGCCATGGGCCGCTCGGAACAGGCGCGCCAGGAGGCTCTCCGCGAGGGCGGCATCCGCTGGAAACTGGCGACGCAGCTGGGATTGGATTGACATCGCGATCTCAATTGCTTCCTCTGAACCGGCGAGTTGTTTCTCATCGCTGTCCATCGCCGTGTATCGCTGGCTAAAAAAGGTTTGCCAGCGATGGACAGCGATGAAAAGAAATGAATGCTGAGGCAGACAAATCTGTTTCTGGAAGGCGGCAGATCAAAAAACACTGCTCTTCTTCCCGGCGCTACACTCGTTTTCAATCCCCAAGGAATCCACCCATGAGCACCGCTCCGTTCTTCGATCAGGATCTGAATAGGCTGTTGGAGGCGCGGCACCACGATCCCTTCGCCCTGCTGGGGCGCCATGAGGATGGCAAAGAGACCGTCGTGCGCGTCTTTCTGCCCCATGCGCACGAGGTGCGGATTCTCGAAGGCATGCGTCCGCTTGCGCGAATGGGCGAAAGCGACCTGTTCGAATGGCGGGGCGATGGAAGCGATCTGCCGCTCCATCACCGGCTGATCTGGGTCGATGGCGGCCATCACGAGCGCCTGACTCATGATCCCTACACCTTCCTGCCGCAGCTCTCCGACTTCGACCTGCATCTCTTCAGCGAGGGCAAGCACTGGCACGCCTACCGCTGCTTGGGCGCGCGGGAGCACGGGGTGGATGGCGTGGCCGGGGTGCTGTTTTCGGTGTGGGCTCCCAACGCCGAGCGCGTCAGCGTCGTGGGGGATTTCAACCGCTGGGACGGGCGCTGCCATCCCATGCGGGTCCGCCCGGGGGCAGGCGTCTGGGAGCTCTTCATTCCCGATCTCGGCGCAGGCACCCTCTACAAATTCGAGATCCGGAACCGCAACACCGGCGAGGTCTTCGCCAAGGCCGATCCCTACGGACAGCAGTTCGAACTGAGACCGCGCACCGCCTCCGTCGTGCCCGCCGCGGCCTCCCACCTCTGGGAAGACCAGGCGTGGATGGAACAGCGGCTCAGACACGACTGGCAGCACGAGCCCATGTCCGTGTACGAAGTCCATCTGGGCTCCTGGCAGCGGGATGCCGAAGGCGGTTTCCTCAACTACCGCGAGCTGGCCCACCGGCTTGTGGAATACGTCCGCTGGATGGGCTTTTCCCACCTCGAGTTGCTGCCCATCACGGAATTCCCGTACGACCCGTCCTGGGGCTACCAGGCCACGGGCTACTATGCGCCCACGAGCCGCTTCGGGAATCCCGACGACTTCCGCTACTTCGTGGACCACTGCCACCGCAATGGCATCGGCGTGATCGTGGACTGGGTGCCAGCCCACTTTCCGAAAGACAGTCATGCCCTGGCGCGCTTCGATGGGACGGCGCTCTACGAACACGAGGACCCGCGCTTGGGCGAGCACCAGGACTGGTCCACGCTCATCTTCAACTTCGGCCGCAACGAGGTGAAGAACTTCCTCCTCTCCAGCGCGCTGTACTGGCTGGAGGAACTGCATGTGGATGGCTTCCGCGTGGATGCCGTGGCCTCCATGCTCTACCT
>DCFP01000173.1:3610-8665 GCA_002319925.1 Holophagaceae bacterium UBA1801
CTCGACTACTCGCGCAAGGAAGGCGAGTGGATCCCCAACCGCTACGGTGGCCGCGAGAACCTGGAAGCCATCGACTTCCTGCGCGAGGTCAACCGCGTGATCCACGAACAGTGCCCCGGAGCCCTGACCATCGCGGAGGAATCCACCTCCTGGCCCCAGGTGAGCCGGCCCACCTACGTGGGTGGCCTCGGCTTCGACCTGAAGTGGAACATGGGCTGGATGAACGACACCCTGCGCTACATGCAGAACGATCCCGTGCACCGCTCGTACCATCAGGATCTGCTCACCTTCAGCATGCTCTACGCCTTCACGGAAAACTTCGTGCTGCCCTTCAGTCACGACGAGGTGGTGCACGGCAAGTGCTCCATGCTGAACAAGATGCCCGGCGACGAGTGGCAGCGCTTCGCCAACCTGCGCGCACTATACACTTACCAGTTCACGCACCCCGGCAAGAAGCTGCTCTTCATGGGCACCGAGTTCGGCCAAGGGCTGGAGTGGAGCAGCACCGGCGTGCTGGATTGGTACGTGCTGGAATATCCCCTCCACCGCGGCATGCAGCGCTTGGTCCGCGACCTGAACCACCTCTATAACGGGAATGCGGCACTGCATCGCAACGAGTTCGACTGGCAGGGCTTCGAGTGGATCAACTGCCACGACGCGCAGCAGTCGGTGCTCAGCTTCATCCGCTGGGCGGGCGAGGAATGCCTGATCGTGATCGTCAATTTCACGCCGGTGCCCCGCCACGACTACCGCATCGGCGTGCCCCGCAAGGCACGCTACGAGGAGATCTTCAACTCCGATTCAGCCTTCTATGGCGGTAGCAATGTGGGGAACGGTGACCGTGACCTGTGGGCCGAGGACCATCCCTGGATGAGCCGGCCCTGGTCGCTATCGCTCACATTGCCACCGTTGGCAGTGGTGGTACTGAAGCCCGTGGAACAAGTGTCCTAGCCTGCGGGATGCTTTCGGTCCCACACCGCAGGAGACCCGCTACTTCGCGACCACCGCCATGATGTAGCGGGCGATGATGACGCCCATGTCCCTGGGGATGCTCATGTCCGTGGCGCCGCCGGTCCAGGCCGCGCCCCAGGGATTGTTCTCCGTGGTCAGCAACTGCTCGCGCAGCACCTTGCCCGAAGCGCCATCCACCAGGGTCACCCGGGCATGCACGTACGAGGCGCCGGCCCAGGCGCCGCCCCAGTAGCGCGCGGCGTTGCTGGCGATGCGCAGGTCCGTGATCTCGACCTTGACCAGGAGCGTGGACGCGTTGTAGGACTTGACGGATCCTGCCATGCCCGACTTCTCGAAGGCCTTGAGCTCCTGGAGCGTGGCCAGCGTTCCGGTCTCGCATTCCCTGGTGGCGCCCGGATAGTCGGTGGCGAGCTGGGGAAGTGTGGTGTACGAGGTCAACAAGACCGTCGTGTAGTTCTTGCCAAGGGGCGTGCCATCCACGCCCTTGGGCAGATAGACCTTGGCACCGCCTGCAGTTCCGGGTGTCTTGGCCAGGATGTCGAGCACCTCGGTGAAGTTGTACTGACGCGCGTAATCCACCGCCGTGTTGCCGCTGGCATCGGCGATCTCGACCTTGGCCTTCTTCTGGACCAGTGGGCCGACCAGCTCTGCTCTGCCGTAATAGCTGGCGATGATCAAGGCCGTGGCGCCCTTCTGGATGGAACCCGTGGCGACGGTGGATTGCACGTTGGGGTCCGCGCCGTTATCGAGCAAGTACGAGAGCACGGGTTCGTACTGGTAGTAGGCAGCCCACATCAGTGCCGTCCAGCCGTACTTGTCGGTGTCGTTCAGGTTTTCGCCCGAGGCGACGAGTTCCTTCACCTTGCCGAGATCGCCCTTGGTGGCTGCCCGGATCAAGCCGGCACCGGCGTGGAGGGCCGTAGACGAAGCCAAGGCGAGGGCGAGAGCGAGCTGAAGCGTGCGTTTCATGATCTTCTCCTCGGCTGTTGGATGCTCCAGTGCACGCCTGCCGTTTCAGCAAAGGCAAGGCCTGCAAGCTTGATGAGGAAACTATGGATACGGTTCTCTGGATTTTCAATGTCGTGGGCTGAATCTTCGGCTACTCAACCAACCTGGAGGCGACCTAGAACCAGCCTGCGCGGGATTTGCCCTGCCCAGCCATTGGAGGAATCGGCCATGATGGAAGCATGATGAATGGAAGTATGGTTCTGCGTGGAATTCTCATGCCCTGTGGTCCCTTTGCGGAACGAGCCATTTTGCGGCTTCCGCGTCTCCTGCTGATATCCCTGTCCCTCTTGTGGTCCGTTCCGGTCCGGGCGCAGATACCGGCCGAACACATTCCGCCCATCTATGCGGGACCCGTGCAGCTGGTGCTGAAGAAGGCGGACTTCACCTTCGAGACCAAGACCCAGCCCGTTCAGGTGCGGCTGGAGACCATGGAGAAGCTCTTCGATCATCCGCGTCTCGCCGCCGCCATGTGGCGCTACTGCCACTTCTCCCCCAGTTTCTACGCCGTCGAAATGCCGGGGAAGAACATCGATCTGGATGATGCCAAGGGCTTGCACGGGATCCTGTACCTGGTCCATCAGCAGCCCGGAGAGCGGATCTACTACATCGAAGGCCGCGTGGAGCGGGGCCGCATGAACAATCCCTTCGCCGTCGGCGCGAAGATGGTGGTCATCTATCGCTACTGGCACGACGCGGAGGGATTCCACAGCCATCTCAGGACCTGGACGACTCTGGATTCCGCGATCCTCAGTTTCATCACGCGGCCCTTCCGCCGCTACATCCGTTCCCGGCAAGAGGAGTTCATCGCCTACATCAACTCGAACATCGCCCAGGGCGGCCAGTTCGCGCAGCTCAACCCGTCGGAATTCTACGGACCCATCAAGCAGGAAGGGGATGCCATCGCCATCAAGGAGTTCGAGGAAATCTTCGAACGCAAGTAGCTAGGGTCTGTCTTCAAATTGGGGTGGGCCGCGCAAGGGGCGCTGGCCAAGCGAGACAAGGGAAACGACGCTGGCAATAGCGGCACTATTGGCAAGGAGTTTGACGCAGTATCGCGCAGGCCACCGCCCCTTGCCCTCCGGGACGACGTCCATCCGCGCGCCCGGCTGCGTTAGTAGCCTTGAACGAACTTTGCATCATTTAGGTCCACTTGATGTGGACCTAAATGATGCAAAGTTCCACATCGCCCTGCGGCTACTGCCTTACCGGATCACGCGGCTGGCCGCCGTCGCGCGGTCCGCCGATGCGGCGCGCATCCAAATTGAAGACAGACCCTAGGCACGCACCGAGCGATGTCGGCGCATGCCTAGGTCCGGTATCGCTTTGACTACCCCTGAGCCAGTTTCTGGGCTGCGGCTTCCCGGGCCATCAGCCGTTTCGCCTGGGCATCTCCCCGCGCCGCTTCCTGGGCAGTCTGGGCCTTGGTCTCGCGCAATTCCTGCGTCTGGCTCTCCTGAGCCTTCTGCAGAGCAGCCTTGCCGGCATCGCTGATCTGCACGGTATCCGCGGCCTGAGGCTTGGGCTGATTGGCATTGTCGCTTGGGGGCTTGGGAGCCGACGCTGCAGCGGCGGCCTGTGCGGCAGCCAGCTGGCTCGTCGCATCTCCCCCTTGAACGGGCTGAATGGAACTCATGGGCATCCTCCGTGCAGGCTTGGATGGGCATCCGCTCGCACCACCTCAACTACATCGGCCTCCAAAGGGAAAAAGGTTAGGGAATCCGAGATTCTGTCCCATCCGGCGAAAGGCCCATGCTGCAAGATGCTGATGCGTCAAAGGAAGCTGGAAATGGGCGATGAAGGACTGCGCCAGAACCTGCCTGATGCCGGGGGGCCCAGTCTTTTAACGAAATCTTAATGCCGGGCCATCGGAGATTAACGCGGCCTTAGCGCGATGGATTTTAGCCTTCAGGGGTGGAGGTTCGCTCCATGTTCACGCGGAGGTCGAGATGACCGGAATGCAACTGCTCGCGGCCGTGCTGGCGGCCGGTCTGCTGGTCTATCTCAGCATTGCGCTGTTGATGCCGGAGAAATTCCAGTGACGCCCAATACGCTTCTTCAGTTCACTCTTTTCCTCGGGCTTCTGATCCTGCTGTCCAAGCCCGTGGGCGAGTACATGGGCCGGGTCTTCGAGCGCGAGCCGGTGTTCCTGGATCCCGTGATCCGGCCCATCGAACGCGGCATCTACCGCATCGCGGGCATCGAAGCCGACGACCGCATGGACTGGAAGCGCTACGCCTGGGCCGTGCTGCTGTTCAGCTTCATCGGGCTCGTCTTTCTGGTAATGCTGCAGCGCTTCCAGCACCTGCTGCCTTTCAACCGGCAGGGATTAGCACCCTTGAGTTGGGGCGTGGCGATCAACACGGCGGTCAGCTTCGTCACGAACACCAATTGGCAATCGTATAGCGGCGAGACCACCATGAGCCATCTCACCCAGATGCTCGGTCTCACGGTGCAGAATTTCCTTTCCGCCGCCAAAGGCATCGCGGTGGTGGTCGCGCTATCGCGCGGCATCCGGCGCCGGAAGGCCACGAACCTCGGCAGCTTCTGGGTGGACGTCACACGGACCACCCTATACATCCTTCTGCCCCTGGCCATCGTCTTCGCGGTGATCCTCATGGGCCAGGGCGTGGTGCAGACCCTGGGGCCCAACCCTGTGGCCACGCTGCTTTCGCCCATCACGGGCAGCGATGGCAAGTCCGTCCTGCAGCAGATCATCGCCGTGGGGCCTGTGGCGTCCCAGGAAGCGATCAAGATCCTCGGCACCAACGGCGGGGGCTTCTTCAACGCCAATTCTGCGCATCCCTTCGAGAACCCCACCGCTCTCACGAGCTATCTGCAGGTGCTCGCGATTCTGCTGATCCCTGCGGGCCTCTGCCATGCTTTCGGCCGCATGGTCCGGGACCGGCGGCAGGGCTGGACGATTCTTTCCGCCATGACGGTCATCTTTGTGATCGCCCTGGGCGTATGCCACTGGGCCGAGCAGAAGGGCAACCCCGCGTTCAAAGCCATGCCCGTGGATCAGACTGTGACCTTGGTTCCGGGCTATGAACAGCCCGGCGGCAACATGGAAGGCAA
>DCFP01000173.1:8921-10316 GCA_002319925.1 Holophagaceae bacterium UBA1801
AACATGGAAGGCAAGGAAGTGCGGTTCGGCATCACGGACACGACCTTGTTCGCCACGGCCACCACGGCCACCTCCTGCGGTGCCGTGAACGGAATGCACGATTCCTTCACGCCCCTCGGCGGCCTCGTGCCGATGTGGCTCATCGAGCTGGGCGAAGTGGTCTATGGCGGCGTGGGTTCGGGCCTCTTCACCATGCTCATCTTCGCCATCATCGCCGTCTTCATGGCGGGGCTCATGGTGGGCCGGACGCCGGAATACCTGGGCAAAAAGATCGAAGCCTTCGAGACCAAGATGGCCTCTCTGGTGATCCTCATCCCCGCGGTCACCGTGCTCATAGGAACGGCCGTCGCCGTGGTGCTGCCCAGCGCCATCTCCAGCATCTCGAACCCGGGAGCCCATGGCTTCAGCCAGGTCCTCTACGCCTTCAGCAGCGTCTCCAACAACAACGGCAGCGCCTTCGCGGGCCTCAACGCGAACACCAATTTCTTCAACTACGTCACCGCCATCGCGATGCTGCTGGGACGCTATGGCACCATCATTCCGGTCCTGGCCATCGCGGGTTCCATGGCGGGAAAGAAGCGGACACCGCCGGGCGCGGGAACACTCCCGACGCATGGACCGCTCTTCGTGGCGATGCTCATCGGCGTCGTGCTGCTGGTGGGCGCGCTGACTTTCCTGCCCGCGCTGGCGCTGGGTCCCATCGCCGAACACTTGTCGATGCTGTGAAGACCACTGATTCCTTTGGATTGATCCCATGACACGCACCTCCACCTCCTTCGGCGAACTCCAGCCCCGGCCCCTCTTCGAACCAGGCATCGTGAAGCGGGCCCTGCTGGATGCTGTCAAGAAACTCAATCCGGTCCACCAACTGCGCAACCCCGTCATGTTCACGGTCTGGGTAGGCAGCGTGCTGACCTCACTTCTCTACGTCCAGGCCCTGATGGGCAAAGGCGAGGCTCCCGCGAGCTTCATCCTGGCCATCGCGCTCTGGCTGTGGTTCACGCTGATCTTCGCGAACTTCGCCGAGGCCATGGCGGAAGGGCGCGGCAAGGCCCAGGCGGACAGCCTGCGCAAGTCGAAGAAGGACGTGATGGCCAAGCTCCTGAAGCAGCCGAAGTTCGGCGCTGCCTGGGAACCCCTCGCAGCCGCGCGGCTCCGCATCGGCGACAGCGTCCTGGTGGAAGCGGGCGATTACATTCCCGGTGATGGCGAGGTCATTGAAGGCGTGGCCTCCGTGAACGAATCCGCCATCACGGGTGAATCCGCACCGGTGATCCGCGAGAGCGGCGGGGACCGCTCCGCCGTCACCGGCGGCACGCAGGTACTCTCGGATTGGCTGGTGGTGAGGATCTCCAGCAACCCCGGCGACTCCTTCCTGGACCGCATGATCGCCAT
>DCFP01000066.1 GCA_002319925.1 Holophagaceae bacterium UBA1801
ACCACGATGGTGTCGGCCATGGAGTAGCCGATGAGGATGAGGAAGCTCGCCACCACCGGCACGGAGAATTCGAACTTGAATAACACGAAGAGGCCCAGCGCCATGAGCACGTCGTGGATGAGGGCCACGACGCCGCCGATGGCGAAGCTCATGGTGAAGCGGAACATCACATAGACCAGGATGGCGCCCATGGCCCAGAGCACGGCCTGGAGGGTTTTCCAGGTCCATTCACCGGAGATGGAGGGCGAGAAAACGTCCTGCTTCAGGATGGACAGATTGCCGAGGCGGTATTCCTTCTGCACGAGATCCTTCAATTGCGAAGGAATGTCCTGGGGCAGTTGGTCATAGCTTGTGATAAGTCCCAACTTTTCACGGGTGCCAGTGATCTTGGCGACGTAGGGTTCGTAGGCCTTCCGGATGGTTTCCTCATCCCCCTGGATGTTCAAGGGGTTGGCCTTCGTCCACTGGTCCGTAAGGCCGAGGGCGGGCTCGGTGTTGAGGTCGAGCCGGGTGTCGTTGGTCTTGGCGGCGTCCAGGCTGCGGAGCGCGTCATGGATCTGTTTGATCTGGGCCGTGGAGTCCTTCTCGTCCTGGCCCTTGCGTGCGCGAACCTTGATGGAGTAGTCCGAGACGTCACTCTTGCCCGGATAAAACACCACGGCTGCATCACCGAACCCGCCCTTGGTGAGGGCTGTACGGACCTGATCCTGGGGCACCTGGCCCTTGAACCGGACCTGCATATCGATGCCGCCCACGAACTGCATGCCCAGCCGGATGCGGCCATTGGTGCCCTTCCAGGGCTGGGCGATCACCATGCAGGCCAGGATGATGCCCCAGGAAATGGCCAGGGCCACGCCCTTCCAGCGCATGAAGTCGAACTTGGCGTTCTCGAAGAAGGAGTGCGTTCCGACGCTGAGGGTCTTGGTGTCGGGATGACTGTCCAGCACCCAGTCGTAGATGAAGTGGCTGATGTAGATGCTGGTGAACAGCGAGGCCACCACGCCCACTGTCAACGTAACGGCGAAGCCCTTGACGGGACCGGTGCCGAAGATGAAGAGCAGCAGGGCGCCGAAGAGTTGGGTCACGTGGCTGTCCACAATGGTCCAGAACACCTTGTCGAAGCCCGCCTGGATGGCTCCAGGCACACTCTTGCCGTTGCGCATTTCCTCCTTGATGCGTTCGTAGATCAGGATGTTGGCGTCCACAGCCATGCCGATGGTGAGAGCGAAGCCCGCGATGCCCGGTAACGTGAGCACCGCCTGGAAGCTGCCCAGCAAGCCGAGCATCACGATCAGGTTAACCGTCAGGGCAACGATCGCGTTCAGGCCCGACCAGTGATAGAAGATCAGCATGAAGATCACGACCACGGCAAAGCCGATCAGCGCGGCTAGTACACCGGAGTGGATAGAGTCGGCGCCGAGGCTGGGGCCCATGGCCTGCTCCTGAAGGAACTTCATGGACGCGCGCATGGAGCCGCTCTTCAGCTTCATGGCGAAGTCATCGGTCTGCTGCTTGGTGAAACGGCCCGTGATCTGGACGGATCCGCCTGGGATCGGTTCGCGGCAGCTCAGAATGCTCACGATCTTGCGGTCAAGGGCAATAGCGATCAAACGGTTCTCATTGGAGGCGATGACCGAGAGATTGTAGAAATCGTTAGTGCCCTTGTTGTTCAGCGTGTAATGAACCACGGGACGGTCCGTGGTCGGATCCATGGAGGGGCTGGCGTTGGTGATGTCCGCGCCATCCACGTACACCTTGTTCTCCACAACGTGCCAGCCGATGATCTTCTCTTCCTGCTTGGCCTGGGGTGCGGCCGCCGCGCCATTTCCGCTGGGCTCGCTGTCGTCCAGCCGCGGCAGGAGTTCCGTGTTCGGGGGAAGCTGGCCGCCGAAATCAGCCATGGCCTCTTCCTTGGTCTTCCATCCTTGGCGGTCGTTGGTGCTTTCCTGCCTTGGATCAGAAAGCTTCGCCAGGATCCGCTGCTCCAGACGGCCCGGGGTCGCCAGCAGGTTCTTGATGCGTTCCCGCTCGGCCTCACCCACGCCGGGCAATTCCACGACGATGCGGTTGCCATCTGTGCCGGAGGCGGTGATTTCCGGTTCGGACACGCCGAACTGGTTGATGCGGTTCTCGATGATCTGCAGCGCCCGCTTGCTGGCGTCGGTCTTCAGATACTGCTGGTAGGAGCTCTTCTGGGTGATGCGGAAGCTCTTACCATCAAAAGCGTTGTCATAGTTTACGTTGTAGTTTTCCAGGACCTTGTCCACGCTGGACTTCTGGTCCGCGGGTATGCCGTCGATCTTGACGGCCTGGCCATCCACGACGACTGTGGCGTTGGGGAATCCCTTCTCCGACAGCTGGCCCTGGATGCGGTCACGGGTGTCGCGAAGGTCTGCGTCGAGGGCTTCCTGGCCCTGGACTTCCAGTTCGAAGTGGACGCCGCCCTTCAGATCGAGGCCCAGGCGAACCTTGTCCAAGGGGTAGAAGAAGGCAGCGCAGAGAACACAGATCAAGGCGACGAGCGTGATCCGCACCGCGCTCTTCTTCGATCCGCCGAAGAGCATGGCCAGCCAGGCCAACATGGCAACCGCGAGGGCGATCACGACTCCGCGAGCCGTGTAGTTCATCCACGGCTTGAGGGTCAGCTTGCCGCAGAGAAACCAGGCATAGCCCAGAAGGACCAGGATGGGGAAGGGCAGCCAGCGCCAGGCTTTGAGTTCGGGATTGTCTTGCGGCATGTTGGTTCGTCCTAACCTGGAAATATTTATTTGGATCTTGTTCTAATCTTGCCTGCCCATTCACGGTTCAGGGAAGCCCCTCCGGGTTTGTCCACAGCCGAAGGCGCGTGGAATACAGGGCTTCAACGCAGGAAGAGCGGGGACTGGCCCCGCCCTTGGTCGAGGGGTAGACGGATGATCAGTTCCGCTGCTCGGGGGCCGGCTCGGAAGCCAAGGCCACGACTGCGTTTCGGCGGGCCTTGACGATGGCGGTGCCCAGCTTCAGGTAGAGGTTCTTGTCTTCGACCCGGTCGATGGTGGCGTAGAGACCGGAGGACAACAGCACCTCGTCGCCGGCCTTGAGCTTGGAGAGACGCTCTTCCATGGCCTTGCGAGCCTTGCTCTGGGGCCTGATCAGCATGAAGTAGAACAGGAGGCCCATGCCGCCGAAGAGGGCGATCTGCATGAACAGCGGGTTTCCGCCTCCGGCTTGTTGGATCAGTGCGAAATTCATTTAAGGCTCCTCGGTGTTCCAGTTGTCCCGCGTGCGGCGCGCGAAATCCGGGAACCGGTTCTCAAGCAGGGCTTGCCGCGCGGCGCGGGTGAGCCCAACAGTGTAGCTCAGGTTGTGGATACTGTTGAGCGTCAATGCCAGGAGTTCCCCCGCCCGGAAGAGATGATGCAGGTAGGCCCGGGTAAAAGTCGTGCAGGTGTAACAACTACATTCGGGGTCGATGGGTTCGGCGGACTCCCGGTGCCGGGCGTTCTTGATGTTCAGCCGGCCGCGGCTGGTGAGCAGGCGGCCATGGCGGGCTTCCCGGGTTGGCAGGACGCAGTCGAAGAGATCGACACCCTGCTCGATGCCGAAGAGCAGATCCTCCGGAGTGCCCACGCCCATGAGGTAGCACGGGCGGTCCCGGGGAAGCTGCCGCACGAAATCGTGGAGCGTCGCGTTCATTTCCTCCTTGGGCTCGCCCACGCTGAGGCCGCCCACGGCAAATCCCTGGAAGGGCTTGCGCGCGTCCAGTTCCAGGATCTGCTCCATATGATTGAGCCGCAGATCGAGGTAGGTGCCGCCCTGGTTGATCGCGAAAAGGCCCTGGTGCTCGCCCAGCGGGAAGTCCCTGCAGCGATGGAGCCAGCGGGTGGTGCGGGCCAGGGAGATCTCCAGCTTGTCCCGTTCGAGCCGCCCCGCTGGACACTCGTCCAGGGCCATCACCACGTCCGAGCCCAGGTTGCGCTGGATCTCCATGCTCCGTTCCGGCGACAGGAAGTGGCTGGAGCCGTCGATGTGGCTCTGGAAGGCCACGCCTTCCTCCGAGATCTTGCGCAGGCTCGATAGCGAGAACACCTGGAAGCCGCCGGAATCCGTGAGGATCGGCCCCTTCCAGTCCATGAAGCGGTGCAGTCCTCCGAATTTCCGGATGAGCTCGTCCCCTGGCCGCAGCCCCAAGTGGTAGGTGTTTCCGAGAATCATCTGGGGCCCGATTTCCACGAGTTGCCTGGGCGTGACCCCCTTCACCGTTCCCTGGGTCCCCACCGGCATGAAGGCGGGCGTATGAACGGTGCCGTGGGCCGTGTGGAAATAGCCCGCACGGCTGGGCTCATCGTTCTGGATTTCGGTGTGGAAGCGGCTGAATTGAGACATGGTTGGGTCGAACATCCATCGAAAGTTAGGTGGAGCAGAAGATGCGCAGGACGGGATTCCAGCAAGGGTCGCTGCCTTGACGGCCCACCCCGTTCGTATCATCTTAACCCCCTAGGCCCGCGCGGATCGCTTTCCATTCCTACCCGAATCAATCGTGACGCGGATCTGCACGGATTCTCGGAGTCGCATGCGCAGGACGTGGAACGAAGGCCAGATCCCCGGGGGTGCCGAATCCCTCGAGGATCAGATTTACCGGCCCCAGATCCTGGAAAGACACTCGAAGGCCCGGAAGGCGAATCCCTTCATCACCATCCCCCTGACACTCCTGGGTTACGGAGCCCTGGGCCTTTTCGGCTGGTGGCTGGTGCAGCGCACGCGCAGCACCGCATCGACGAGCCAGGAGAGCGTGGTTGTGGATCTGCAGGATCAGACCATGCCGGAGGCACCGCAACCCACGACTCCCACCCCACCACCCGCCGCTGGCGGACCCCCGCCCGGAGCCATCGAGAAGGTGGATGCCCCGCCACCACCGCCCTCTGTCACTCAGGAAGCGGTGCCGGACAAACCTCCTGCGGAACTGCCCACACAGGATCTCTCGAATGCGGCCGTACCTGCCCAGCCAGCGGGAGGAGCCAACGGAACAGGGGCAGGATCGGGGCCAGGCGCGGGCGGGACGACGGAGGGGACTGGAACTATACCGGGGGCGGGTTCGGCGCCCACTGTTGTCTACCTTGAATACAGTGATGCTGAAGTGGTTTCGAAGCCCGTTGTGCCAAGCTCTGACTATCCAAAACTCGCTCGTGCGACACGCACACAAGGCACGGTAAAGGTTGAGATTCTCATTGGGCTCGACGGTGTCCCGATTTCGGCACATGCCACTGAAGGTCCCAAGATGCTTCAAGCTGATGCCGAACAGATCGCACTCAGATATCGCTTTAAGCCTGAGGTCATGAATGGAGTTCCTGTGATGTCAAAGAGGATCGTGCCGATCAAATTTCAACTCAATTGAGGACATGCAAGCCGTCTAGCTCTGTCAGGCAAATACAAATCGCCGAATACCAACAAGGAACCACGATGCCATTCCTCGTTTCCATTCCCCTCGCCCTCACCGACAACCCGGTGGATTCCTTCAATCCCATCGCGCTCTGGCAGCAGGCTTCGTTCTTCAACAAGGGCATCATGATCCTGCTGCTGCTCCTGCTGCTGCTGCAGATCTACATCCTCATCGAGCGGGGCGTGCTCTATGCGCAGAGCAATGCGGCTTCGAAGAAGTTCATGAAGCTCTTCATGGATATCCTGCGCCGGGGGGATTTCGATGCGGCCAAGAACGCGGCCTCGGCTCACGGGAAGAGCCATGTGGCGCTGGTGCTCAAGCACGGGCTGGAGATCTACCAGTACGAGAAGCAGTTGAAGCTCTTGCACGAAGGTCATGACGTGATCCAGCCCGTGGAGCGCGCCATCGTGCGCGGCATTTCAGAGGTTACCGAGGTCCTCAAGAAGGGCATGCTGAGCCTCGCCACCATCGGTGCGCTGGCGCCCTTCATCGGCCTGCTGGGCACGGTGGTGGGCATCATCAAGGTCTTCGCCGACCTCAAGACCCAGGGCGCGGGCGACATCAACGCGCTGGCGGGTTCCATCGGCGAGGCCCTGGGCACCACGGCCCTGGGCCTGATCTGCGCGATCCCGGCCGTGTGGATCTACAACTACTACACCACCAAGCAGGACCAGGTCCTCACCAGCATCAACAACGCCGCCTCCCAGATGATCGACGAATTCATTCGCCGCGAAAGCCAGGGTTGATCCCATGGACTTTGGTGGGCGCGGAGGTCGGGTGAAGGCGGACATCAATGTCACGCCGCTGGTGGATATCGTGCTCGTCCTCCTGATCATCTTCATCGTGATCACGCCCGCCGTGAACAATGCCGTGCGCCTGCCCCTGGCCAAGCACAGTGTGAAGCCTGAGCACGAACCCGGTGTCAAGCACCTCAGCCTGATGCTCCCCGCGGCCCGGGATCTGCAAAGTGGCAAGGTGACCGGGCCCGGTCGGGTGATGGTGGACGATGTGAACGCCAAGGACAAGTCCGGTGCGCCCATGACCTTCAGCTTGGCCGATGAGGCCAGCCGTAAGCAGCTGCGTGCCTTCATCGCCAAATCCGTGAAGGACCAGATCGACAAGCGCGTGTTCGTGAAGGCCGACGCGGACCTGCCCTTCAAGTACGTGGGCGAGCTGTTCCAGGTGTGCCGTGAGGGTGGCGCCTCCGAAGCTTCCATCGTGACCAACGAAGACAAGCGAGGTCTCTGATGGATTTCAGCGGCCCCCAGCGCAAAGCGAAGTCGGACATCAACGTCACGCCCCTCATCGACATCGTGCTGGTGCTCCTGATCGTGTTCATCGTGATGGTGCCGAGCCTCTCGAAGGCCCTGCTGGTGAGCGTTCCCAAGACATCCACTACCATCGCGCCACCGCCCGTCAACCCCCAGAATCCCCCCGTGGTGATCTCGATCCTGCGCGGGCAAACGGAGAACGAATACCAGTTCCTCCTCCAGACCGCGCCCATCCAACTGCACGATATTCCCGCCCAGCTGAAACCCGTTCTCCTCAAGCAGATGCCCGGTTTCAGGAAGGTTTTCCTGAAGATCGATGGCGAAGTCCCCTATCAGGTGGCCGTCAACGTGATGGATCAGATCCGCCTCGCTTCCGACCAGGCTAAGCAGGAGACGCGGTTGCACTCGTCGGTGGATGGCGGAGATGCGAAGGTGGTGGTCGCGCTGAAAAATTGAGCAGCCAACCACAAGATTCCAGTGAAACTTACTTTTTAAAGGTGTCCGCCCTTCCTATGAGGTCCATCCATCGCAAGCGGAACCAATCGAGTACCGCCACGAACTCGGAGGCATTGAAATCCCTGTCTAAGTGGAGAAGAGGATTCTTTAAACGACCCGCCCAAGAGAATGGTGCAATTGAAGATCATATTCACCGCTGCACTGACCGGCTTAATGACGAAATGACAGCCTGGATCCAAGAATCGGGTCGGCCATCAGGCGATCCGAAGGAAATCGCATTCGAGATCCAGTAGGGCCGGTGCCTGATTCAGTTCCGGGTTCAATACCGCCATCGATCTTCGTGGCTCCCCTGCGGCGAAACGGCGATGGGAACTCTCATGAACACGCTTTTTATGCCAAAGGCATTTCCAGGCAGGTGCCGTCAGTCAAATAGCCTGAAGCCCTCATCCCTTCGGCCGCTACGTGCTGGATGAGCAACTTTTCCCAGGGTTTTAATGGTGAGTAGTCGGGCGTTGCCCCGCTTTTGTGTTTCGTAGCACGTTGTGGAGCCAAGCGTAGTTCGAGAAATTGTTCTAACTTTCCAATATCGAACTGGCCGGAGATCAAGTCCTCGTAGCGCAATTTCATGTGTGCGGGCGCCGTTCCTGGGAGAAGCCAACTGGTCGTGAGTGAATTCCAGTGCCGGGCGAAGGGGACCGCGCCTTCCATGGGCACGTCGGGCCAGCGCGAGTACATGTTCCAAGATTGTCCCGGAGGGAAGATCCGGCTAACGGAGCGGTACGTGTCAAAGGGATGGCGGAGTAGGACAAGAAATTTCGCTTGTGGGAACAACCAGGAAAGCAATTGTGCCTCTGCACGGCCCAGACGGACCTCCTTTAAGCCCCAGCGTGGGCGGCCATGGGCGGCGGCAGATTCGCCAAGCCATCGGAGCACGAACTGACGCAGAGCGATTCGAAAGTCATCCACCTCCGGGTAGAAATTCGCAGTCCACTCACTAGTAAGATCGAGCCCTTCCAATTGCGGGGGACACCAATGGCCCGCAGGAGGCCACTGGGACGAAATGGCACAGAGAGAACTGGAGATGAGTTGGAGCAGACCCATCCTCCCGAGTGGCTCTCCCCACAATAAAAGCGAATCATCCGTTGCCAGTATGCGTTGCAGCAACGTAGAGCCACTTCTCCAGCTGGTGGCAAACACGAAGACCGGCTTTTCCTGATCTTCAACGGGTTTTGAGCAACGCGCATCCAGCAAGGACAAAGCTGTAGAGAGCAGGAGTGGATTAGGTGAGCAAGGTGCGGGACGGGCGAGCTGCAACCATTGCCAGAGGCAATCCACCGAGGAGAAGCGATGTCGCATGCGGAGGAAACTCCATGCCTAGTGAAACGAGACCAGAAGGTTCTGTGTACGGATGCTGAACTTTGTCATGGAACTCTGAACCTTGGGTTGGCAGAGTTCACAGCGCGCATAATTCGATTCGATCTTACCCAAATGCCTCCTCCTACTATGCCTACCCCAAATGGAGGCCGGATTTTCCATGGTCGGTTCAATATGGCTGCAAGTTCCCAAGTAGCTGCGCAAGGTTCTCGCCGCTGGGGACGACGGGGACGCCCAAGTCTCGTGACAGTTCAGCCAGGGTCATGTCGTCCAGGAACATGGGTGGGACTTGCGATCGTTCGGCTCCCGGAACGGTGTATTGATCCGTTGGACCCGTGTCGATTCTCAGGGCGGCACTGGGGATGACGATGGCATCGACCCAGTGCGGATCATTGTTGTGGGCCTTCCGGTCCACCTCGGCGGCGTACTTCAGATCCTTGCCGCAGAGGAGTCCTGCCACGGTCACCGTTTCGCCGAAGGAGAAATTCTGCACGGCGGCGGCACGAAGATGACTGCCAGCGCGGCGGTTCAATTGCGCGAGGGTGTCGTTGAGCACCGGGGCGAAGCTGGCTCCCGTGAGCAGGAGGACCTTGCGTCCCGCAAAGCCCATGGCCATGGGCCGTTTCAGGAAACCGCGGGTGTGCTCCAGGAAGCGCCGGATCATGCCCACGCCGTTCTCCAGCTGGGACCAGGAGCTGCTGTAGAAATTCCGCCCCGGCACATCGAGACCCGCCCGCGTGAACCACTCGTCCGCGAGCAGGAGCCAGGGCTCGCCGCCATTGGCCTTCGTGAATTTGCGGACCACGGGTGTCCAGCGCTGGGCCCAGGCGTGGGCGTAGCCGGAGCCCACGCCCGTGATCTCCGGCAATCCCTCCCGGTGCGCAGTGAGTCCCACCGGAACGCAGGAAAGGCTCAGGATGCCGCCCTTGCCAGCCCAGGGACCTTCCGTCTGGTAGGCACGCCGCTCCCACAGCTCGCGCACCGTCTTCTCCCACACCCAGTCGTCGTTGAGGCCCGGTGCCACCACCACCTGGGTGTGCATGTCCACGCCGCCTTCCAGTAGGCGGTCCACCTTGCGCAGGATGTCGCCTTCCTTCTTGTTGCCCACGATCTTCACGCGGACCTCGGGATCCGTGGCGTGGACGCTTACATGGATGGGCGAGAGGCGCTCGCGGATCACGCGATCCAGTTCCGCGTCATCGCTGGAGGACAGCGTGGAAAAATGCCCGTAGAGGAAGGAAAGACGGATGTCTTCGTCCTTCAGGTAGAGGCTCTTCCGGAAGCCCTTGGGCATCTGCAGGATGAAGCAGAACACGCAGTTCTGCCGGCAGACCTTCACCTTGTCCTGGGCCAGATCCACGCCGATGCCATCGCCGCCGTTCTCAACCTTCCCTTTGCGAATGTGCCCATCGGGAATCTGGAAGACCAGCTTCGTGACGTCCCTCTGGCTGATGAGGAACTGGTAATTCAGCTGATCGAGGACGGGTTCGCCGTTAATTTCCAGCAGCCGGTCCCCGGGCTGGATTCCGGTCTGATCTGCAAGGCTTCCTGGCTCTACGGAGATGATCAGTACACCGTTCTTGTTCACAATCCCTCCGCCTTTCAGTTTCAGGTGCCTGAATGGACCGTTGCAATTCAACTTTATTGGCCAGCCTGTCATCGGCTGAGCCCGATCATTCCGTTCAACGCAATAGTTCATCCAGCCTGGAAAGACCCTCCGCCAGGGTTTTCCGGTCCGAGGCTGCCCCGATTGAGATGCGAATGCCATCCTCGGAGGCGATTCTTCCCGCCGCAAGCACATTGGAGGGAACCACTACCACGCCTGAAGCCTGGGCGCGCTTGGCGAAGGCCGCAGAGCCGCCGGGGGGGGCGACCATCCAGACATGGGGGCAGTTGGCTTCGCCGCGCCATTTGAAATTCTGGAGATGCTTCGCACATAGCTGATGCCGCGCCGCAAGTTCGCGCCGCTGTGCCTGCAGGCGGCGCCAGGCGATGCCGCTGGTCAGCCATTGTGTGGCGAGGGCCATGGTGAGAGCCGACACGTACCAGGTCGTGTGGTGCTCCGCATCCCGCATGCGGTCCCGGAACGCGGGCGGGAAGAGGAGGTAGCCGATCCGCAATCCAGGAGCGACCGTTTTCGAGAGCCCAGTCAGGTAGATCACCCGCTCCGGGGCCATGGAAACCAGCGG
This sequence comes from Holophagaceae bacterium UBA1801, assembly GCA_002319925.1. Classification (GTDB taxonomy): domain Bacteria; phylum Acidobacteriota; class Holophagae; order Holophagales; family Holophagaceae; genus UBA1801. The sequence goes on from DCFP01000066.1 coordinate 10,710, forward strand.
CGGTGGTGGATCTTCCGGGAGCAGGCCGTACACGTCTTCTTCGATGAGGATGACATCCCACTTGCGCGCGATCTCCACGATGCGGCGCCGCCGCTGGATGCCCATGGTGGCGGTGGTGGGATTGTGCAAGGTCGGCGAGACCACGAAGAGCCGCAAGCCGCTCCGGCAGGCTGTTTCGAAGGCATCGGGGCGGAGCCCTTCCGCATCCAGAGCGATGGGATGCAAGCGCCGCTGCCAGTGCCGGGCAGCGGCTTTCAGGCCTGGGTAGACGAGGGCTTCGCAGGCCACTTCCTCCCACTCCTGGAAGAGACTGATGGCCGTGTCCATGGCGTGCTGGGCTCCGGCGCAGACCACGATGCCCTCGGGATCCGCCTCCACGCCTCGCCGCTTCAGCCAGCCCGCGGCAGCCTGCCGATGAACCAAGGTCTCGTCGGGACTCGGGTAGTGCAGCAGGCGCGCGGATTCCACGGGACCGAGCTGGCCGAGGAAGGCGGCCAGGTCTTGGTCCCGCACCGCCAAGGGCGGCATGTTGAGGGAGAGATCGATGACGCCGCCCTCGGGTCGGTGCTGGAGCGCGAAGAGTGCCGCTTCCGATGCGACGCCCAGCACGAAGGTGCCCCGGCCCACCTCGCCGCCTACGAGCCGGCGCTTGGCCGCCTCCCGATAGGCGCGTGTGATGGTGCTGACATTGACGCCCAGGAGGTCCGCCAGGAGGCGGTGGGTGGGCAGGGGGTCACCGGGCCTGAGCTGGCCCAATCGAATCCCATCCCCAATGGCCTCAACAATCGCGAGATAGGCAGGCTGGCTGGATTTCGAGATATCAGGAATCCACATTGTCATGCACACAATCTCCGTTTTCGTGCACACAAACTTAACACACGGAACCGACCCCTCATGGGCGAATTCCATCAGGAGGCAGCATGTCCCCCATCGCATTCAACGGAACCGCCGTGGAGCAGAACGAGGAGGGCTTCCTCGTGGATCCCTCCGTCTGGAACGAAGAGCTGGCCGTCGTGCTGGCCAAGGCCGAGGAAGGCCTGGACCAGCTCACCGATGACCACTGGTCCGTGATCCGCTTCATCCGCAATCACTTCAACGAGAGCGGCAATGCGCCCATGGTGCGCTCCATGTGCAAGGGCACAGGCGTGCCCCTCAAGCGCATCTACGAGCTCTTCCCCAGCGGCCCCGCCAAGGGCGCCTGTAAGCTCGCCGGCCTGCCCAAGCCCGACGGCTGCGTGTAGTCCATGCGACTCCTGGTTCTTGCGTCAGCGATCTGGACCATCCTGGCCATGGCCTTCCTCCATCACAAAACGAAGGGCTTTGGCAAGCGGACCCTCTTCTCGAAACCCGCCGGCAGTCCCCGGAAGGGCGCGCTCTATGCCTTCACCCGCGGAATGGCGCCCTGGGCCAAGGAGAGCGTGATGTTGAATCTGCCTTCGTACGTTGCGGGCATGGCTTTTCATGCGGGCGTGTTCTCAGCCTTCGGGCTGATGTGCTTGGCACTCCTGGGTTTCGAGCTACCTTTCTTTCTGCTTGTCATCGCCCAGGTTTTCACCCTGCTGGGAGCCATCGGCGGCTTGAGTCTCTTCGTGAAGCGGATCGTGAAGGCTGAATTGCGGGGTCTTTCCTGCCCCGATGACTTCGTCTCCAATCTCTTGAGCACGGCCTTTGCGTTGCTCGCATTCCTGTGGACCTTGGTCCCCTCCATGGAGAGCCTCTGGTTGGCGGAAGGCGCGCTGCTGCTGATCTATGCGCCCATCGGCAAGATCCGCCATTGCCTCTTCTTCTTCACCACGCGGTACCACCTCGGCGCCTTCTTCGGCCGGCGGGGAACCTTCCCGCCCGAAGGGAATTCCCATGCCTGAACTCGACGAACTTGAATCGCGCCTGGATGCCCTCGTCGAGGGAGATTTCCAGCGGGGCCTGGAAGTATTCCGGAGCAAGCTGAAGGAGGCGGAGGCTTCCTACCTGAATTCCTGCGTGCACTGCGGCCTCTGCGCCAGTTCCTGCCACTATCATCGCGCCGATGCAACCCTGGAGAATGTCCCCGCCCACAAGCTGGACGTGATCGCCGCCGTGTTCAAGCGCAATTTCACGGCCATGGGGCGCGTGGCACCAGGCCTCGTGGGCGCGCGCACCTTCGATCGCGAAATGGCCAAGGCCTGGGTGGATGCCGTCTTCGGCCGCTGCTCGCTGTGCGGGCGCTGCTCCATCAATTGCACCATCGGCATCGCTATGCCGCGCATCTTCCGGGCAGCCCGCGCGGCCCTGGGCGCCATGGGGCTCACGCCCTCGGATCTCCAGGCTACCGTGGACAATTCGCTGCAGCATGGCAACAACATGGCCATCACCCAGGAGGACTGGGTGGAAACGGTGCAATGGATCGAGGAAGAACTCCAGATGGAGGTCGATGATCCCGAAGCCAAACTGCCCCTGGACAAGAAGGGCGCGAAGATCCTCTTCACCGTCAACCCCCGTGAACCCAAGTTCTTTCCACTATCCCTGCAAGCCAGTGCCAAGGTCTTCTGGGCGGCCAAGGAGGACTGGACCTTGTCCAGCGATCCCGGCTGGGATCTCACCAATTACGGCCTCTTCAATTGCAAGGATGACGAAGCGGGTGCCATCACGCAGAACCTGGTGGACGCCATGGAACGCCTCGGTTGCAAAACGCTGGTCATCGGCGAGTGCGGCCACGGCTACGGCGCCGCCCGCTGGGAAGGGCCGGAGTGGCTCCAGAAGAGCTATCCATTCGAGATCAAGAGCATCCTGGAGTTGATGGACGACTATCTCCGGGAAGGGCGCATCCACGTCGATCCATCCAAGAACACCGTGCCCGTCACGCTGCACGATCCCTGCAATCTGGTGCGCCATGGCGGGATCTGCGAAGCCCAGCGGCGCGTACTCCGGAAGAGCGTCACTACCTTCACGGAGATGACGCCCAACCGCGCGGAGAATTTCTGTTGCGGCGGCGGGGGTGGGCAGTTGTCGATGGCGCGGTACAAGAATCGTCGCATCCAGTCCGGCGGCGTCAAGGCCGGCCAGATCAAGGATACGGGCGCCAAGATCGTGGTGGCGCCCTGTCACAACTGCATCGACCAGCTCATGGAACTGAACAAGGAATACAAGCTGAACGTCCAGATCAAGACCGTCGCCGAAATGGTGGCGGATGCCATCGTCACGACCGCCTAGAGGAGTCAACCATGTCCACATCCGCCCAGACCTCTCCCTACCTGAAGCTGGAGAACATCCCGCCCACCAAGCTCATCTATCTGGACAACGGCGCCACGTCCTTTCCCAAGCCCAACGAGACTTACGTCTTCATGGATACGTTCTACCGCAGCTACGGTGTGAATCCAGGCCGCAGCGGTTTCGATCTGTGTCTCGAAGCGGGCAGTCTGGTGGATCAGACTCGCAAGCTGATGACGAAATTCTTCGGTGGCACGGATTCCAACCGCCTCGTCTTCGGCTACAACTCCACGGATGCCCTCAATCTGGCCATCTTCGGCCTCATCCAGAAGGGCGATCACGTGGTCACCACCCACGTCGAGCACAACGCCACGCTGCGCCCGCTCTGGAAGCTGGAGCACGAGGACGGTGTCGAGGTGGACTGGGTGGACTTCGACGAAAAAGGCTACGTGGATCCCCAGGAAGTGATCCGCCGCATCAAGAAGAACACCAAGGCCGTCGTCATGAACCACGGCTCCAACGTCATCGGCACGGTGCAGGATGTGGCCACCGTCGGGAAGGTCTGCCGCGAGCGCGGCATTCATCTGATCCTGGATGTGAGCCAGACTGCGGGCATGATGCCCGTGAAGATGGACGACTTGGGCGCCGATGTCATCTGCTTCACCGGCCACAAGAGCCTCATGGGCCCCATGGGCATCGGCGGGATGTACGTGCGCGAAGGCGTGGAGATCCAAAAGGTGCGAGCAGGCGGCACTGGCGTGAAGAGCGCTCAGCGCGACCACCTCGACGAGTATCCCTACCGCATGGAGTACGGAACGCCCAACCTGCCTGGCATCGCTGGGCTCAACGCCGGCGTGAAGTGGGTGGAGAAGCTCGGCATCGAGGCCATTCACCGGCATGAGATGGCCCTTTGGACCCGCCTGCGGGACGGTCTGAAGCCCATTCCCGGCGTGACCCTCTACTGCGCCGAGGACGTCCCCGGCAAGCAGCGCATCAGCGTGCTCTCCTTCAACATCAAGGGTCTGGAGGCCATGGACACGGGCACCATGCTGGACGTGGACTACAACATCGCCTGCCGCACCGGACTGCACTGCACGCCCATGGTTCACGAGCACCTGGGCACCGA
>DCFP01000179.1:0-138 GCA_002319925.1 Holophagaceae bacterium UBA1801
CCATCTTGGAGCGCATGGTGGCAAGAACGTGGATCTTGGACTGGAGGAGGGTTTCCACGAACTTGTTGTGCAGGCTCTTCATCTCGCCCCAGTTCGTGAAGCTATTCCCCCCCCGGCTGTCCTTCGCGGCCTTCTGAT
>DCFP01000179.1:436-676 GCA_002319925.1 Holophagaceae bacterium UBA1801
GGGTGAGGGAGTCGATGACCACGACTTCATAGCCGTTTTGGAGGGCTGCCTGGAGGCCCTCGTTGTATTTCTGGGGGGTGAAAGGGGCGTCCAACTCGACCACATCGAAGTCCCAGCGGCTCGCATAGTAGGAGGCGCTCCGGTTCTCGGTGTCGATGACGAGGACTTTGCCGTTGGGAGCGAGGCCCTTGGCCATGGCAATGGCGCCCCAAGTCTTTCCGCTCCCGGTCGGGCCGGTGA
>DCFP01000179.1:924-2864 GCA_002319925.1 Holophagaceae bacterium UBA1801
CCCGGTCGGGCCGGTGATGGCGAGCTTGAGCCAGACGCGCTCACGGACGGCCCTCTTGATCTGGATGCTCATGCCGCCACCTCGTCATCTGTGGGTACGTCCCAAGTGATGACGCCCTGGTCGATCCGCCAAGCGAGCTTGGTGAGGGTTCCGGCGGGATCGGCCTTGTAGGCCTCGCGCCAGGCGGGGGCAGCGGTCTTCTTCCAGTTCTTGCGTTTCAGGCCGGACTCCTTGACGCCCGCCTCCTCGAGCTCGTCGAGCTTCTNNCACCACGTCGGGGTCCTGGCGCAGGATGGCGCGGAGGGCGGCGCTGAACGTGCAGCCGGCGGCCGGTGTCACGCGGACCTGGATGATCCCGGGTATCTGATACTCCAGGTTTTCGGTGTCGATGACGAGAACCTTCCCGTTCGGGGCGAGCCCCTTCGCCATGGCGATGGCGCCCCACGTCTTTCCGCTGCCGGTCGGGCCGGTGATGGCGAGTTTGAGCCAAACGCGCTCGCGGACTGCCTTCTTGATCTGGATGGCCATGGTCTACTCCTCTCCCACCGCGTGTTCCAGTGCGGGGTTCATCTCCTCGTCCGTTGGCACATCCCAAGCGATGACGGACTGGTCGAGCCGCCATGTGAGCTTGGCCATGGCCCCGGTGGGGTCGGCCATGTAGGCTTCGCGCCAGGCGGTTTCAGCGGTCTTCTTCCAGTTCTTCCGTTTCAGGCCGGATTCCTTGACGCCGGCTTCTTCGAGCTCCTCGAGTTTCTGCTGGAACATCTCGTGGCGCTGCTCGATCGCCTCCTCGTCCGTGGCCTCCGGCTGTGCATGGGCGGCGAGCCAGGCGTCCCGCTCTTCGTCGGTGGGCATGGTGAAGGACTTGGGCTCGCGCTCCTTGGCAATCAGCAGGCGGATGAAGGTATCCTTGCGGTCCTTGTCCCAGGCGGTATCCCAAGCGTCCCAATCCTCGGAGAGGTCGTCCTCCTCCGGAAACTGCTCGCGGAGAGCATCCAGGCGACGAGAGAATTCATCCGTCTGGTCCTCTTCGGCCCAGCTGTCCCAAGCGAGTAGCTCTGCGGGGAGGGCGGGGAGATTGCCGAGGTTCTCGGCCCAATCTTTGATTTCCACCGTGTTGATGGCCTCGTCGAAGTCCTTCTTGGCGATGGCGAAGAGCGCCCAACGGAAGGCGAAGAGCGGTTCGGAAGCCCACATTTCAAGCCAAGGAGTGACATCCAGTGGCTCATCGGCGGGGAACTGTTCCTGGTAGATGCGGGAGAGCTCCGCGAGCTGGGCATCGAAGTGTTCCTTGCGCTCATCCTCGGTCCAGACCTCCCAGGAGGCGAGTAGCTCGAACGGTGTCGGTATAGGGGGCTCTTCGACGGGCACCACAGCCACGGCCGGCTCGCCGTTCGACTGGAAGAGAGCAGGGCCCGGCTCCATGGGAGCATCGGCGACAGTGTAGACGCCGTAGCTCATCAACCGGTGCGCCGCGTCGAGAATTTCAGAGGCGGCTTTGGCTTCTTTCTTGGCCGTCTCCACATCTTTGAGCCCCGGCCGGGAGGTGTATTCGAGTGCCGTGCTGGCGGCTGCCAGCTTCGTCAGCGCGGTGTCGAGCGCGTTCATGGTCATGCTGAGAGTCCTTTCATTTGAAGGAAGGGAAGGAAGATGGGGAGACGAAGGGGCTGGCCATTGGTGCAGCCCGCGGCCTCGGCCTGGCAGTTGAAGCAGATCCCCGCCTCGAGCTCGTCCATGGATCCCAAGGACTCGCCGCACTCGCAGAGGAGCGCGGCGGTCTGCTCGGTAGGTGCGAACCGGGTGGAGATGCAGTTATAGAGGCGCAGCGCATCGGGAGCGGGGTGCGTGATCATGCAGCACGCTCCTTGATCGGCGCGGGGGTGCGCGGCGGACGGGGGCCTTTGCGCAGGCCCGGGTGAAAGCGAAGAATGGACATGCAA
>DCFP01000179.1:3135-8713 GCA_002319925.1 Holophagaceae bacterium UBA1801
CTCTCCTGTGGCGCCGCGAAGGCGCAGATTTGCCGCCCACCCTGCCCGGTGGGCGTTGTTGTTGAGGGATGGGGCCTGGAACTGATTGGGGGAAGGGCGGTGCTAGGTGAGTGCTACACGAGGGAAGAACCCGCCCTTCGCTCGATCAGTCGCTGGTCACATGGGAGCCTCCTAGGGGGTGGTGGAGAAGGGAACGTAACAAAGTTACTGATACGGTAACCAGTCGTCAACCCCTTTTTTTTGGACAAAAGAAAACCCCGCAGGGGCGGGGTTTGAGCAGGGTGGGATAAGGACGTCGCTTATTTGGGTATGGCCAATAGAAGGTCTTGATCAATATCCGGTTCCCCGGGCCCTGGGCTAACCGTGATTCGGATCTTGGCGCCCTCAGTCTGGCTCTTGGCGATCGCGGCCAACAACTTGGCTTGGAGATCAGGACCAGTCCCGCGTTCACCTTCGATGGCCACGATGAACTTTCCAAGCAAGTCCTTCCCGTTGCTCCAAGGTTCGACTTTCAACACCTGAAGGAATTTCGCTCCAATGGCGAAGCTGATCCCGGCCTTGAGTGACCCGCGCTCTATACCTGGCGATTGAGCTGACCCCGGGTTGGGTGTTTCCGCCATAGGGGTAGCATTTGGGGAACTCTGGTACGCGGCTTGTGTGTCATGGATGAAGGTCGCGGTGGCTGTCTGTATTTTTGGTGTCAACTGGCCGGTAATATCCGCTTTATCTCCAGATAATCGGAACATAGCTTCCTTGGCGTTCGCCACCTTCTGAAGCTGATCAACAGTAAGAAAGTAAGTGGCATATTCAGTAACTCCGCCGCTCACAACGTCCCGATTGTTTCGGCTACCATTACCACTTAATGGTAGAAATTCACCATCAAGTCGGAACGTTAAGCTTTCACCTTCACTGATAAACATCCAGTCAGGTCGGGATACGTCAACACTGATCATGTAGTCGGGCGGATTGTTTGGAAACGCCCACAGCGTGAACCTCACATACCGCTCAGAAAAGAAAGAACCACCTTCTAGCTTCGGGCTTCCCCAGAACAATTGCGCAAAGGATTTTCCTGTGAACTTATCCTTTTTCCAGATAGTGGTCTGGGAAAACAGAAGGGTGGATACAAGAGATATAGCCATGATTCGTATAAATTTCATGCAACCTCCTGGATAACAGATTTGAGACGAATCCGGGCGATCTTCCCTGCCAGTTTACGTTGTGGACAATCATGGAGAGGAAGATCTTCAAAGTGGGCCGAGAGCGCGGCGATGAATGCATCCAGAGAGGCGTTCTCATACTTCCTGATGCGAGCTTCCGGGATCAGTGCGCACGCTGCCCAGCGCTCCGCTTGGGTTTCTTGTTTAGCCCGGGTCCACGGACTGGTGTATCCCATGTGAAGGACCAAGTGTCCCAGCTCGTGAGCTAGGCTCCAAATCTGTGCCAAATGACTGGAATGGTTCGGGACGACCAACACGGCTGGAATCCCGTAGTCCTCAAAGGCAGGGAAGTAGGCTCCCTTGGAAATATTCCCGTTCCCATAAACAACCTTGGCCCCAAGTTCCCACGCATAAGCCTCGAGGTCCTCGATCGTGGGGTAGTGGAGTCCGTACCAGTGGGGGAGGGCAACGCCCTCAGGGCTTCTTCCCACCCTTTTTCCCCTCAGCTGATTTCCCTTTGGCTTCTGCCTCGCGCCTGGAGAGCCCTATCGCGACTCCCTTGAGCCAAAGCTGGTAGTAAGCTTCCTGCTCGTCTTCGGGGAATTTCAGGAGGTCCTCGAACATGGCAGATGAGAGAACCCGAGTTCGTTCTGAAGCCTGGGCCCAACGTTCAGCAGAGATTCCCGGAGGTGGGGTATTTGGGGTATCCAGGAACTCAGTCACGTCACATCCGACAACACCTGCTATTTGCGCGAGCGTGTCGTAGTGGGGCCTTGGCCGCTTCTTGTTCTGCAGGAATTGCTTGAGGGTCGGCGGGCTGAGATCGAACCTCGCCGAGACCTGCTCGATGTCGATCGCCCCTCGTGCCGTAACCAGTCCTTCTCGCTCGGCAAATTCCTTCACTCGAGAACAGAAAATGTCCTGCTGAGGCCAATTTGGGTTCATATGGTTACTTTTGCGGTAACCAAGTTGAAATTCTAGTCTCTGACCTATTGATCTAGTTACCGTATCGGTTACCTTATAGGGGTGATGAGAACCCCTTCGAAAAAGCTCCCCCGGGGAGAGATGGCTCGCCTGATGCTGGAAACCGGCCTCACGAAGACCACTATCTGGCGTGCTATCAACAACAAACAATGCAGTCCTGAATCCGCCATCCTCATTCACAGGGCCTCCAGGGGGCAGTTTCCCTGCTGGGACCTCTGCCCGGACATCTGGGCCAAGGGGCAGTTCCCTCCTGCCCTCGCGGATCTCGCAGCGTGACGCGCGCCGACTCATCTCTTCGCCTCGACTGGGCCCAGCGGTCCCGGGTTGAACTCCACTACCTCGCCGGCATCTCGCGACAGCGCGCGCCGCGCGGGCCGGTTCCTTTCCAACCACATTCGCAAGCCCATCGGGCCGCACGCGCGCAACTGGTCGAGCGTCATGAACACCACAACCAGCCCCTGAAAGGCGGGTTCCTCCTTCGCGGGGACCTGTATCCCTACACCCGGGAAGCCTGCCCGCTCCCCGGGTGTTCTCGTTTGCCCTGACCCTTCCAACCCCATTCGCATTAGGTGAACCCATGATCAATTCCGAAGCGGGGAATATCAGCCCGCAAAGGTATGCCCAGAAAGTCGCCCTCCACGAGGTGTGCCGCCTGCACGGCCTCGGCCAGGAGTGGATCGCCATCATGCTAAAGAAGAGCCAGGGAACCATCTCCAAGTGGCTGAATCCGGCGTCCCCCGAGTTTCCAGGCTTCGAAGACTGGAACGACCTCATCAAGCTTCTCCGAGAGCACACGGGCTCCATCGAGCCCATCCGGGCCTTCTGCAACTGGCACGGCGCCGACGCTGTGGCCCTCACCCACCATGGCTGCAGCCTGGATCCCAAGACCCTTGGCCGCCTGACCTCGATCATCGCGCGTAAGGAGGGTCACATCGTCTCGCTCCTAGTGCAGATCTTGGAGGATGGAAAGGTCGACGGCATGGAGGAGCACCAGCTCGCTGACACTGCCGAGGATATCGAGGCCCTCTATGTGGCCGTGGGCGATCTGCGTGAAAGGGCCCTGGCGGCGCGCAAGGCGGCACCGAAACGGAGGCGAGCGTGAGCGGACACACCTCTCCCTCCCTCGAACTCCTCATTGAAGCGCGGCGCCTGATCCACGCCAACGACGCCACGATGCTGATCACCCAACTTGAGTCTGGTCTTCGGTCCGAGCTGATGGCTCGGGACCGGGACGCCTCCATGCTCATCACTCGCTTCCTGGAAAGTCGCGGGGTGACGCCATGAGAACTCCCGACCCCAGGCTCCAGCAGTTCGTCTACATGGGCATGCATGGGTCCCGGATCAATCCGATCGGGACAACAGGGCTCACCCCCAAGCAGATCGAGAAGGCGCTCGAAGAGGGGCGCCGTCTAAAGAAGGCTGGTGCCGCTTGTGATCGGAATTGTCCCTACTGCGGGGGGATTTCATCATGAACGGCCCTTTTGAACGTGCTGACGCGCGGTTGGATCTCATTCATGCGCGCGCGCAAAGCGTGAAATGGATGTCGATCCAGCTGGCCTGGGAGGCCAATGGCGATCTGAACATCGAACAAGCGGCCTCTCTCCTTCTCCAGGCGTTCCATTGCCTCAATCGGGCCGTATCACCGGTGGAAAGTGCGAAGGCGTCATGATGGGTGCTCCCGCTTTCCGACCGAATCCGTTGGATCAGGCGCTGCGGTATTTAACCCTCGGCCTCAGCATCATCCCCATCAAAGCCCGGGACAAGCGGCCAGCGTTGTCCAGCTGGAAGGAGTTCCAGAAGCGTCCTCCTACAGAGAAAGAGGTTCGCGGCTGGTTTGCCCAGGATTCCAATCTGAACCTGGCCATCGTCACAGGGTCTGTTTCTCGGGTGGTGGTCATTGATGGCGATAGCCCCGAGGCCGTCTCCTGGCTGGCCACGAACCATCCGAGCCCGGTGCGCACCCTCACCAGCAATGGCCGCAAGCATTACTGGTTCCTCCACCCCGGCCACGAGGTGCGCAATGGCGCCAAGCTCGCTGGTATGGCCCTCGACGTTCGCGGCGATGGCGGATATGTGGTGGCGCCCGGTTCGATTCACTCCTCGGGAGACATCTACACCGAAGAGGGCGACTGGGCTGATCTGGACTCCCTGCCCGTGTTCCAGGGTTCCTGGCTAAGCGAGAAGGTGCAGCCCCTAGTGAACCCCCAGGATGCCCTGGAGAAGCGTGTGCGCGCCTATCTGGTTGCTACGCCAGGTGCCATCCAGGGGCAGGGGGGAGATGCCCACACCTTCCGAGTGGCTTGCAAGCTCGTCCGAGAATTCGCGCTGCCAGAAGATCAGGCTCTGGCCTATCTCTGCGACTGGAACAGTAAGTGCGTACCGGCTTGGTCCATGGTGGACCTTCGGAAGAAGATCGCGTCAGCCCTAAAGTCGGGCACCGCACCCATGGGTTCAAAGCTCGACGACCATACCCCATCCCGCTCGAACACTTGGCGGCCGCCGATGGGCGAACCTGTCGAAGCGGAATCCGTGGATGCTGGTGGCGCCGGAAGTCTGGACGAGTTGCTGCACCGCAACGATAAGGGCAAGATCCAGAAGACGGCCGGCAACCTCTCCAAGATCCTGCGCCTCCACCACCAATGGGGCGCACGCCTGGCGCTGAACGAGATGACCCGCGACGTGATCTACGATGGCCAGGTCGTCGGTGATGTCTTCGTGGATTGGGTGCAGGAGAAAATCGAGGACGCTTGGCACCTCAGCTTCGGCCGTGAGGACATCGCCTCCAAGATTCTGGCGCAGGCCTCCTGCCAACAGATCCATCCCGTCCGCGAGTGGCTGCGGAAGCTTCCCACCTGGGACGGCGAGGAGCGCATTCGGAGAATCGCCCCCGAGATCATCGGCGACAGCAGCCCCCTGGCGTTCCAATACATTTTCCGGACCATGATCGGCGCTGTCCGGCGCGTGTTCTTCCCGGGCACGAAGATGGACACGGTCCTGATCCTGACGGGCAAGCAGGGCGCTCTGAAGAGCACCTTCTTCAAGATCCTGGCCGGCGAGGAGAACTTCGGCGACAGCCCCATCGACATGGAGAGCAAGGAGGGCCCGATGGTCCTCCATCGTTCCTGGTTCAATGAGTTCGCGGAGATCGACCACGTCACCAGCAACCGGGACGTGGAACGCCTGAAGGCATTCCTCAGCACGTCGAAGGACATCTTCCGGCCCACCTACGGTCGCAGTGTCGGAGTGTTTCCCCGTAGTTGCATCATCGTGGGCACTGCCAATAAGGACGAACTACTGGTGGATCCCACTGGTTCCCGCCGCTTCTGGCCCATCAAGATCGGCAAGACCCTGGAGCTCTCCCTGCTGGCCGAATGGCGCGAGCAGCTCTGGGCGGAAGCCCTGGACGTCTATCACCAGGGCGTGGATCACTGGCTTCC
>DCFP01000196.1:0-156 GCA_002319925.1 Holophagaceae bacterium UBA1801
TCAGGGCGTACACCTTGGTCACGTAGAGATCGACCTCGGGGGACTCTTCGGCCAGGAACTCCTGAACCTGTTTGTATGCAGCGATGCGCTTCTTCTCGTCGAAGGTTTTGCGCCCTTCCGCGATGAGCTCATCGAGCTTGGGGTTCTGGTACCAGA
>DCFP01000196.1:457-8279 GCA_002319925.1 Holophagaceae bacterium UBA1801
ACCGGCGGGACAGGAACATGTCGGGGTCCCAGTAGCAGCCCCAGCTGGTCACGAACATGGGCGCCTTATGGGCGGCAATCTGGGCCGGGAAGACCGCGTTCTCGATGCGCACGATCTCGACCTGGATGTTGATCTCGGCCAGGTAGGCCTGGACCGCGGTAGCGATGCGCGCGGCCTCGTCGCGGAAGACCACGATCTGGGTGGTGAAGCCGGGGCAGTTGGCCTCCTTCATCAGGGTCTTCGCCTTCTCAGGGTTGTAGGAGTACTTGTTGAGCGGATTCTGGATGGCTCCCAGCACGGTGGGCGCGTGGGCGAAGGTCGCGCTGTTGAACAGGACGACACCGCGACCATCATGGCCGACCTTCATGCAGCCGTCGCGGTCCACCGCGTAGGCCACGGCCTGACGCACCCGCTTGTCCTTGAACCAGGGCAGGGTGTTGTCCATGCCCAGATGCCAGACCAGCGCCGAGGGCTGGTTCCACAGCTTGAGCTTGGGGTTCTTCATGACGCGATCGTAGTCGGTGGGCGTGAATTCGGCGTTCAGGTCGGCGGCCCCGGTCTCGATGGCGATGGTGCGGTTGGTGCCTTCGGGGATGACCTTGATGGTCAGGGTCTTGTTCTGGGCCAGTTCGTTCTTGGCGAAGTAGCCGTCGAAGCGCTCGAAGGTCACGGAATCGCCGATCATGCGGCTCACGAACTTGTAGCGGCCACTGCCGATGGGCTTGGACCAGTCCTTGGTCTGCTCGGCCTTCTCTGCAAAGGCCTTGGGCACGATGCAGGTGGCCACGTGGGTCAAGGCGGAGGTCATGGCCGGGTAGGGGCCGTCGGTGGTGATGGAGAGGGTCTTGGCGTCGACCTTCTTGATCTCCTTTACGGGCTTGAACAGGGCGCCGATGGTCGTGCCCGCTTTGGCCCGGTTCAGGGAGTACACCACGTCGTCCACGGTCAGGGTGGAGCCGTCATGGAACTTGACGTTGTCCTGAATGGTGAAGTGCCACTCCGAGTCGCTCACGCGCTTGAAGTCCTTGCACAGCTCCTTGACGCTGCCATCGAGTCGGTTCGTGGGGAAGGTGAACAGGCGGCTGTAGAGGTTGTAGAGCACGTACTGGTTGTTGAGATCGGACGTGGCAACTGGGTCGAAGCTGACCATATCCAGGGCCTGCACGACCCGGATAGTGCCGTCGCGCCCCGGCTGCTGACCATAGGTCAACGTCGCGGCAAAGAGGGGGATGAGAGCAGTCACTAGGAGTCTCTTGATCATAAAGGTCTCCAAAAGACAGTTAAAGTTAAAGGCTTCAGGATTGAAGCCAAATTGGCCTGCTTCCGTATGCAGAGACGACCGGGCTGCAGGGCCAGATCGGATTTAAAATACCGTCGGAACGGCCACAAGCTACCTCTGAGGATCCCGCACGTCAACATTAATAAAATCCGCTCCTCGAATCCTAGGCTGGCATCATCACTGGATTCTCCCAGCATCGATCGATCGTGAGATTGTAATCCCCCCTGATTTCTTATGCATCCGAATCCCTATTCCATCTGGAATACCAATTCAAAACAGGGAGAATTTATTTTTAGTTATCTGATGGTTGGTGAGACAAGGTCGACTCAAGGCACTTGATCGCTTGGGTAGCCGATCCCGGCAATGAAGGTGAAATGCGCAGCAGCGATGTTCTTGTGAACCATCGCGGGCTGTTTTTGCAGCCACCAGGATCGTGAAATTCGCGAAGGGAGACGTACGAAAGAACATAAAGCAGGCAAAGCGAGTCGTGATTGCGGCCATCTGAAACGCCACCCATTGCTGTTTGGGTTTGGTAGCCCAAGAGGGCTCCGCTTCGGCCGTGGCCACCGGCTCTTTCTGGCCCTTCCACTGGTTGGCTACAGGGCCCTGTGTGTAGGGGGAATCTTCGTGGGTGATCCACCGATACCCGTGTGCTGGCTCCTTTTCTCATGGGGATCCCCCTCCTGGCGGGGTTCGGCAAGTTGTACGGGCCGAGGCGTGAAAAATGCCAAGGTGACGGTGCTTTGCCTTGTCCAAGTAAGGCAATAAAAGCGCACTGCATGGCCCTGCACCACCTGCCAGTGACGGAAGCCCGAAGTGGCGATGCACTGGCCGACGATACGCAGGACCGGTGGTGCCGCTCATGCAGGCTTGCGCTGGCGGATTCTCGTGGAAAGAAGGCTGAGAAGCGCTTGAGCATCGATCTTGTCGTTGGCATTCCTGGGGAATGCCGGCACGCTCACGAGGCGATGGGGAACCGAATGGCGTGCCAGGCGGGACAGCAAATATTCCCGCAGAGGGGCCGTAGGATAATCCTCGGGCCCTTCGATGAAGGCTAAGATCCGGTGGCCATGAACGATCGTCCGGGAATTCCTGATGCCGAATTCCCGGATGTAGAAATCGATTTCGTCGAGTTCGATGCGGTGTCCCCGCACCTTGACCTGCCGGTCGATACGATTCCTGAAGAAATAGACGTCTCCCCGACGTTCGAGCCAATCACCGGAGCGGTATGCGGGAACCTGTCGTCCCTCGATCGTGACGGTTTGGAAGGCAGTGTCCGTCTGGGCCGAATCCCCCCAGTATCCCGCGCCGATGAAATCCCCTGAAATGAGGGCCTCCCCGTTGTGCCCGGCATTTCCGTCGATCAGATCGATCCGCCAGCCGGGGATCGGGCGGCCGATCGATAGGGTTCGGTCACAGTACGCGGAATAGTTTTCCCGCGTCACGGCGAGCCAGGTGCAGACGATCGTCGTTTCCGTCGGACCATAGACGTTATAGAGAACCAGCCCGGGATTCGCCTCAAAGAGAGCCCGGGCGTGGTGCGGGCACAGCGGCTCGCCGCCGAACATCGCGACGCGCAGGCCGCTCAAATGGTCTTCCGTCAGGTGGCCGGCCTGGTTCATCAGGTCGAGGACGCTCGGTACCGAATACCAGATCGTGATGCCGTGCTTTTTGATGGCCTGGGCCGGTCGGATGCGTTCTTCGCGCTCGACGAACGGCACGAGGGTTCCGCCTCCCGCCAGGCAGGAGAATACGTCAACGACGCAGATGTCGAATCCGATGTTGGCAAACTGGGCCCAGCGGTCGCGGGGTGTCGGCTCGAGAACGGGTAACGCCCACGAGGAGATGAAGTGGTTCAACGCGGCGCGCTTGATCCGAACGCCTTTCGGTCGGCCCGTCGATCCCGATGTGAAGATCACGTAGGCAAGCTCGTGGGGAGAAGGGAAATCTACAGGGGATCCGGTCGGCACGGCCGCCGGCCAGAGCGTTCTTCCGCATCCCGGCAGGGGAGAAAGCTGTGCGGCGGCATCAGGGTCCGAGCAGACGAGGACATCCGGCTGGAATTGGGCGATGATCTCGCTTCGGCGGTGGAACGGAAGATCGATGTTGACCGGGCAATAGTACCCTCCAGCCATCAGGGCGCCCAGCATGGAGGCATACGCATCGGGGCCCTGTGGGAGGTGGATCAGTACCCGCGGATGAAGGGATTCCCGCAAGAACGCGGCGGCGTAGCTTCGACTCAAAGCCGCGAGTTCTCCATAGCTCAACTTCCGCTGGGGATGATCGATGGCCAGGCTTGCGGGATGGCTGAGGGTTTGATCCAAAAAAAGGTCGAGGACATCAGACTCCCTCTCAGACATCCGATTGGCTCCCTCCATGGTGCAGGCGACTGCTCCGGCCCCTCATCCTATCCTTTTCGCGCCTTCCATTCCCCCAGCAGCAACCTTCTGCCCCAGCTTCCACCGCTCCTTCTGACGAGGCGGACGAGTCCCAGGGTGAGCAGCCAAGTGACCAGGCAAAACACGGGAGCTTCGACCGCGAAGGGAAGCAGGGCGTCGGTCAGGCGATGGTAGAACCGGATCACGAGGAGGAGAACGAAGACGTGAGCCAGGTATATCCCGTAGGTATCCGTGCTCCAGCGCCAGAGCAGCGAATGGAGCGGGATCCGGTGGATCCCTCCTCTGGCGCGGAGCATCAGGACGGATCCCGCCAGGACCGTCATCCCCATGAAGACGAATCCCGTGAGAACGAACAGATAGACAGGGCTCCACCCGAACCGGTCTTCCGACAGCTTCAGCTCGGCGACATAGGCGGCATAGGAAACGATCCACGCACATCCGATCAGACGGGCCCTCCTTGTCAGCGTTTCAAGAAAAGCAGGATGGAGATTTGCCCACGCGCCGAGCATGTAAAACACGCCCCAGGCGATCAAGGAATGGGCTCCCCAGTTCGCGAAGCGTTGCGCGGGTGCGGGGCCAACCGTCCATTGCAGAACATCGACAGTCGCAGAATTCAGCAAGGCAATCGTGGCCGACAAGGCCAGGAAGGCTCCAGTATTGCTCTCGGAAATCCGCGGCCTGACCAGAAAGCGATACAGCAAGGCGAGCTGGATCAGGACGAAGATGAAGTAGAACTGGTTGCTTCCGATGATGATTCCCACCAGATCGCTCCAGGTGGGGGGCTGTGACAATCCGATTTGCAGGGCGGTTGTGAGAACCCCCCAAATCAGAAAGGGAATGATCAACCGTTGTACTTTCTTTTGTAGGAAATTGCGCCCGCCAGCTTGCGTCAGGGTACCGGACGGTCCGCCCGCGTAATAGCCGGACAGATAGAAAAATACCGGAACGATCGCCGTCATGAGAAGCGGAGCCGTCAGAATGCCGGCCGGCCAGGAATTCCTCAGGCCCGGATTTAGAAAGGTCGTGGAATGGTCGATGACGATGCCCGCACAAAGCAGGGTTCTCAAGATGCCGGTAACGCGCAACGGAAGAATCGGAAACGACCGGCCAACGGGATCCATCCCGCGGCGTTATTTCAATCGCGCGAAGTTCATATTCTGGTCGACTTCGAACTTCTGGCTTTGAGATCCGAATTCAATCCGGAAATGCACTCTGGTGTTCGGGCCGAGAGCAGGATTCTCGCTGGTGCCGTCGCAATAAGTGATCTTGATCCTGTCGCCCCGCTTGATGTTGGTGAAGCCCATTTTCAACAGGGCCGCTGGATTATCAACAATCGCCACCTGGGCGACATCCAACTGGAATTTGTTGGGAGATAGATTCGTGAATCGGACGGAAAGCTTGGATCCTAAACTCGGAGGCGTCAGTCCCGCCATGAGATGGTTCGAAATCAGAAGGACCGATCCCAGCATGATTGTTTTGCAGAAAAGAACAATTCTTTTGCCCATGTTCCGGTTCCTTTCTTCGCAAGCTATTTCGGCGCGAGTGTATAGCCGCATTTTTCGCATGTCAACATCGGGGAAAGGGGATTCAAAGGTATCGATTCACCTCCCCTGCTCTCCATGTCCATCAACGACCGGGGAAAGGTGAAATAAAGGGGCAAAACACCAGTTCACCCCTTCGCAAACCGACCATAATCACCCGGAATAAGGAGAGTCGTTGAAACCCGCACTCCTGTAGGGACTCTGTAGATTCAGGGTATCACTCAGTTGCTGATGGCAAAGCAATCAAAGCTCTTCGAGTTATGGGGGTTCTCCTCTCAGCGACACATGCGGTTGGTGTCTACATTCCCGAATCGTCCCAGGCAAAGCCGAATGCCCCTTTCCTGATGTATGCCGCGAAGCGCCGCATGAAGTCACGCTTTAGCCCACCGTTTGCGAGGAGATTTAGGGCAGGTTGAATATTCTCGCTTATGACACAGGCCCCTTCATGGGGAAGGTCTATGTCCAGCCGCTCCATGTCCGCCAGGGCATGACCTAAAGCAGTCACCCAGTTTGCAGCATCTTCATCCGCCAGATGCGCCACAAGCCCCAGCCTTCCCGAGGTTCGTAGAGGTCGGCGCGTAACCCCTTCTCGCGTAACTCAATGCCGGGGCCGTTGTAGACAAGAAATGCAAGCCTGTGTCCGGAGGCTGCTTCCTTGTGCTGTTGCTCTTAGATCATTGCCCTGGAGAGCGCTTCCCAATCATCTGGAAGGGCTTCTCGCAGCTCTTTGAGCTCGCGCTCCTCCTTTAGGCCACCTCCGGGGCCAGATTGGGCCTAAGCATGGTTCCTGCGCGTCTCCACCCGTAGCTCTCACCTATCTTCCGGAGCCACTCCCAGAGCGAGGCTGGGCAGTCGAAAATCTCCGGGCCGGTAGGCAGCTCTGGGATGCGGTGCGAGACCACGATCATCATGTTGGACCTCGATCGATGTTGCTCGAATCAGGGCACCTTGACCTCAAATCGTCTTTGGGAATGATCGTGATGAATCGGCCACATTCGGGGTCCCTCTTTCTGTAGATTTTCCGTCTTCAGCCCAAATAGGAAAACCCGATACCAATAAAAAACAAAAGGCACCCAGATTTCTCTAGGTGCCTGAGTGGTAGCCCCAAGGGGACTCGAACCCCTGCTACCGCCGTGAGAGGGCGGCGTCCTAACCGCTAGACGATGGGGCCGCGGTGGACGTGAACGATCATTCTATCAAAGAAGCGCTTGGGATCATAGGTCAATTTTCCTGGCGGCGAAGGGTGATCACTGCGATCTCGGGAGCCGCTGCGATGCGCATGGGCAGGCCTACGACGCCCAACCCGCGGCTCACGTAGAGGGCTTGCTCGTTCTGTTTGTACAGGCCGTAGGTGTAGGGGCCGAGCAGTGATGCGCTGGAAATGCCCGGGATGAGGTTGATCTGGCCTCCGTGGGTATGGCCCGACAGTGTAAGGTTCGCGCCTGTTTCCTGCGCCAGGTTCCAATTGCTGGGCCGGTGGCACAAGCAGATTCGCCAGGAGCCAGGCGGCAGTTTCATAAGAACGTCCTGAGGCATGGGACCTGGACCGAAGCGTAGGTTCTGAAACCGCCCGTCCCTGGCCATGGGGTCCTGCAATCCGAGCAAGACGATTTGATCGCCCTTCCTGCTCAAGCTCACATGGCTGTTTTCCAAACACTGGAACCCCATGTGCCCAAGCTGCTCCCAGATGGGCCTGGGATCCGTGAAGTAGTCGTGATTGCCGAGAATGGCGAAACGGCCCAGGGTGGCCGGGAATTCACTGAAGGCCTCACGGAATCCTTTCATCTCCTCCGGCAAACTATCCACGAAATCACCAGTAATCACCAAGAGATCCGGGTTCTCGCGCTCTGCAAGCACTCGCCACCGTTTGACGAGGCCCGTGCCCACCAGGGGTCCGCAATGGAGATCGCTGAGATGGACGATGCGAAGTCCATCCATGCCAAGGGGCAGATCCCTGAACGGCAACGTGAGGCGCGTGATCTCTGGATCCCCATAGGCCTCTTTCGCGCCGGTGGAAGCCGCGGCCAGGAGAATGCCTCCACCGACCACAGCGGACTTGCGGAGGAATACGCGGCGGCTCGGATCTTCGGGGACTTGCAAGTACGCACGGCGCCAGCGTAGTCGGACAGTCCAGACCAACGTGGCGATTCCCCAGAAGACCAGATTGATGAGGATGAGGATCTGGAAATAAAGGGCTCCGCGCGCCAGTGGACGGAGCACGGGGCCCATCTGTTCTGCACCGTGCCCCGTGAATCGGAGGACAAGGTAGACCAGCAAGGGAAGGTGGATCATTACCAGTCCCCCGCTGATCCAGTGCCTGAAACGGACGGAGAAGATCTGCGTCAAGAGCCTTCGGTGAAGGAATTGAAGACCCAGGAAAAAGAAAAAGGGGAGAAGGATGTACAAACGTGCTCCGAAGGACGGCAAGGCCGCATGTTCGTAATGCGTTGAACCTTAGTCTGGGTTCAGCGCCACTCTCCTGTCGATTACGCAGTCTGTTAAAACCCACCAGAGACGGCCGGGAGATCTCATCCCAGGTCCAAGCTCAGAAATGGTGCAACCGGCGCGACTCGAACGCGCGACCTTTGGCTTCGGAGGCCAAC
>DCFP01000196.1:8543-8922 GCA_002319925.1 Holophagaceae bacterium UBA1801
AACGCTCTATCCAACTGAGCTACGGTTGCCCGGCCTTTGATGATGCCCTCGGAAATGGCTTCATGCAACGGGATATCCAGATTGCCTGATCCCAGAGACGGCGACCTTGGTACACCGCTGGACCCGAGGCATTTCAAAGGAATAGCGCAATACGCCTCAGGATGGCTTTTTGGCATTCTTGAGGATTTCAGCGGAATCCTGATCGACCGCCTTCCGTTTCGGGGTGATCCCAACCGCCGAGATGAAATTCCGAATACCGGTGGCGATGGCTTCGGCGACCTGGCCCCGGAATACGGGATCCTTGAGCTTCAGTTCTTCTTTTGGATTGGATATGAATGCGGTCTCGATCAAGACCGCAGGCATGGCGGCGCTCCGCAAT